>NZ_JBQTCX010000013.1:0-125865 GCF_052663115.1 Niallia yueguangensis | reverse complement strand
GCGCCTAGCCCCTGTGAAAGATAACCTCTTGTCTCTAAAAGTAAAGAGCACTTTTTGAGCCAAGAGAACATTTTTCTTCGGGGCTGAGCAAGGCGCTTCCGCTTTTCTCATGAAGTTGGCTCGAATGTTTTACAATCTGTTTCTTGACTGCTATCAGCCTGTTTGCCAGTATGACTGACTACATAAATCTTTTCTGCTGCACATAAATTTCCGTCTGCCCAATATGAACAGTTATTCACTTCGCATAAAACGTCTTTTGCCAAAGTAATCATCTCCTAGATTTGAATTAGCTCATTTTTCTTAAATTGAAAAACGAAAAGGAAAGAATTACTCCAAGGTCTTAGAAGGAATAATTCTATAATAGTATAGGTAAAAAGGATAAAATACATACAGTAATTTCAAACGTAATGATTACTTTTTTGTTTCTTTTTGTAAATATTTTTTATCATGCATAAAAAGCTTCCAAAACAAATAAAATCCTGGAAATAGAATGATAAATCCTGCAATATAAGTAGCAAATATAGCATGAAAAGAATCAGGGTCAGTAAAAGCTGATGTAATGGTTACTTCAGGATAAACAATAAAGGGAAGATGTGCTTTGCCATATACATAACTAGCAAGTAAATATTGTAATGTGATCGAAATAATGGCTAGTCTTGGCATTCCTTTTATGCCTTTATTTTTACGAGAAGGCAAAAATAGTGCGATGCTACCGATTACAAAAAGGAGCAAGGATAATGATAACATCAGAAAATCGTCCATCATTTTCTGATAAATCCAATTAGCATCTTGCTTTAATGTAAACAAAGTAAATACAGCCATCAATATAGAAATCGGTCCAAGTATGATCGCATCTCTTCTAAAAACACGATAAGCCTCAAATTCAGATGAAACATTTGAATAATCGGCTAATAAAAGGGAGGATAAAAATAAGGTGCTGCTTAAAGCAAAACCAAAAAAAGCATACTCATTCCAACTTGTAAACAATCCAACTAAATCAAGCGATTGTTTATCAGAAGAGAAGTCGACATATCCTCCATGTGTAATAGGCAAAACGCTTAATAAAATGCCTGGAATCAACATTCCAGATACGCCTGAAATATAGGTAAGCGGCTTTCGATACTCATGGGCAATATTAGCAAAAACGAGAAAGGCACTTCTAATTGCTAAAAGAAGCAAAATAGCACTTCCTGGAATTAATAAGACGGTTCCGAGTGTATAAGCTGCTGTTGGAAACATGCTAAAAACAGCAACAACTATCGCTACAATAAATGTATTTGTAACCTCCCATGTCGGAGAAAGATAACGATTGGCGATATTTGTCGCACGCGTTTTTTCTTTATTGATATAAACCATGGACCAAAAGCCTGCTCCAAAGTCCATCGTTGCCATGATGCTATAAATAAATACAAAGCCCCAAAGGACAGTAATAGCTAATAATGAATCGGTCATTTTGATCACTCCTTAACTGTTAGATCCAAACAGAGGAATTTCTTTGTCTTTAGCCGCATGTAAATCATTCAGTACAGTGTTTTTACGGAAATAATAAATTAAGACAAAGGAAACGGAAACCGCCAATATAAGATATACGATTAAAAATAAAATAAATAATAAAGCTAAATTTCCAGAAGAAGTAACAGAGTTTGCTGTGGGCAATACACGATAAATCGTCCAAGGCTGACGACCTGTACATGCAAATATCCACCCACACTCGATGCTAACTAAAGCTAAAGGGCCGGAAAAAACAAAAATCCACAACAAAAATTTAGGGAAGCGTTCTTTTTTTAATAGAAATTTCCACGCTAATGATGCAAAAGCAAGTAAAATTAAAAAGGAACCAATTCCGACCATTGCATTAAAAAGTGTATGAATAAATAATGGTGGCCATAATTCTTCTGGAAAATCATTTAGTCCTGTCACAACGGTATCAAAGCTATTTCCTGCTAAAAAACTTAATGCCCAAGGAATTTCAATCGCACCTTTTATTTCGCGGCTTTCTTTATCGGTAAACCCACCAATAGCTAATGGAGCATGTGATTGTGTTTCAAAAAGCCCTTCTGCCGCCGCGAGCTTCTCAGGTTGATACTCATACAGCTTTTGAGCAGCTTCATGTCCATTAAGTGCAGTTAATAATGAAAAGATTCCGCCGATAATTAAACTTAAAATCAATGCTTTTTGATGGAATTGAAAAACACGAGAACCAAAAGTATGTCTCATCATTTTAACAGCTGAAACAGATGCGACAGCAAAAGCGCCAGTAGTATAAGCACTCATTGCTACATGCCCGGCAGATACAAAAAAGGTTGGGTTGAAAAATGCTTTCCATGGATTTACATCTGTAACCTCGTTTCCATTCATCCGGAAACCTTGAGGGGTTCCTTGAAAGGCATGGACATTTGTAATCAAAATGGCTGATGCAAGTGCTCCGGTTGCAACTAATATTAAACTTGCAATTCGTGCCCATGGAGGAATTCTTTCTGCCGCATACACATAGATAGACATAAATAACGCTTCGATAAAAAAAGCATAAATTTCAATCTGAAACGGCAATGCCATCACTTTTCCGATTACTTCCATAAAGCCAGGCCATAATAAGGAAAGCTGCAGACCTGCAATCGTTCCTGTTGGTATTCCAACACCTAATAATATGCCAAAGGTTTTCGTCCATCTTTTTGCCATAATGACATAATCTAAATCTTTTGTTTTTTGATACAATAATTCAGCGGTCAGCATCATAAGAGGTAATCCAACGCCAATGGTCGCAAAGATAATATGAAATCCCATTGTCGTGCCAAACATACTTCGTGCTATAACTAAATGATCCATTTAAATCTTCCCTTCCTATGTCTTCTCCTATTTATAAGTATTTTCAGGAATTTGAATATTTATGTAATTTCTTCCTGTAATTTAGCGGAAAAATATAACAAAATGTATTGTTAAAGAAAAAGTTTGGTGTAATAGTTATTCTAAAGTTGTGTAATAGCGATTTTTTTTTTACTATAAACTTAGATTGTTTTTTAGATCCTTTTAATAAGTGGATGGAAAAAAGTTCAATAGGGTCTTAAATAATGAATAGGTTTTTATAAAGGGGATGGAATGGATGACTATTTTAGAAGAGATTTTGACTCATAATGAAAAATTTGTTAGTGAACATAGATACGAACGCTATATTACGACAAAATTTCCGAATAAAAGAATGGTTATTTTAACATGTATGGATACTCGCCTATTAGAACTTTTACCTCAAGCGTTAAACCTTGCAAACGGTGATGTTAAAATTATAAAAAATGCCGGAGCGGTTGTTGTTCATCCATTAGGAAGTATTATGAGAAGCATTCTTGTCGCTGTATATGAATTAAAGGCGGATGAAGTGTTGGTTATCGGCCATCATGATTGTGGCATGAGTGCATTAAATGCAGATGATATGATAGGCAAGATGAAAGACAGAGGAATTTCAGAGGATACATTAAATACGATTCAAAATACAGGAGTAAATTTAGAAAAATGGTTAACTGGATTCAATTCTGTATCAGAAAGTGTTTTTCATAGTGTAAGTATGATAAAAAATCATCCCCTACTTCCTAGTGAAGTGCCGGTACATGGATTAGTAATTGATCCGAAAACAGGCAAATTAGATTTAGTAGTAGATGGATATAAAGGCAAAAAATAAATATTACGAATGATGATGTTTTTTTCTTGGCCATTCGTCAGGAACTGGGTCGATTCCGCCTGGATGAAAAGGATGGCATTTTACGATTCTTTTGATCGTTAAGAAACCACCTTTTAAAGCGCCATATTTTCTTATCGCTTCTAATCCATAAGAAGAGCAGGTCGGATAAAAGCGGCAAGTAGGCGGTGTAAGGGGAGAAATTATTTTTTGATAAAATAGAATAAGGATGATAAATATTTTTTTCATGGATATTTTCCTTTCCAAATAAATCGTGTTTCAACACTCTGAGTATATCATGGCTAGCTTTAATAAGAAAAATAATAAATAAAATATAAGTACGATTCCTATAAGAATAAATATAATAATAATTAAGTTGATGTAATTACTTGGTATTTGCGTTATAATGAAGTGATGAAATGAGAAAAGCAGAAGCGCCTTGCACATCGTAGTACGATAGGCTGCTTGCGCTAGACAAAAAAGGAGTTGTTTTCGAATGCCTTCAGTAGAAAGCTTTGAATTAGATCATAATGCGGTAAAAGCACCGTATGTTAGACATTGTGGAGTCCATAAAGTAGGTAGCGATGGACTAGTAAATAAATTTGATATCCGTTTTTGCCAGCCTAATAAACAAGCAATGAAACCGGATGTAATCCATACACTTGAACATTTATTAGCTTTTAATATTCGTGAGCATGTAGAAAAATATGATCATTTTGATATTATTGATATTTCTCCGATGGGGTGTCAAACAGGATATTATTTAGTAGTGAGCGGCGAACCTGCAGTAGAAGAAATCATTGATCTTTTAGAAGATACGATGAACGCTGCAATTGAAATCACCGAAATTCCTGCGGCCAATGAAAAGCAATGCGGCCAAGCGAAACTTCATGACCTAGAAGGTGCTAAAAAATTAATGCAGTTCTGGTTAAAACAAACTAAAGAAGATTTAAAGCAAGTATTTGCTTAAACTAAAAAAAATGAATGGACGGCTGCGCTGTCCATTCATTTTTTTGTCTCTCTTTTTTAGAATTAAAAAGGTTATATAAAAAAATAGAATAATATGGTAATGTAGGAGTGGAAGAATAAAGAGAGATAGGGGAATTAGATAAAATGGAAGACCTACATATTGGCATGCTGCTTTTTTTAATTATTGCTGGATTTATAGCAGCATTTATTGATTCAGTTGTTGGCGGAGGTGGTTTAATTTCATTGCCGGCGCTATTATTTACGGGACTACCTCCACAAATTGCGTTAGGAACAAATAAATTAGCTTCTACTATGGGATCGTTAACAAGCTCGATTTCATTTTTTCGGCATGGGAAAATTAATAAAGCATTGATGATAAAATTATTGCCTTTATCCATTATTGGTTCAGCGATAGGGGTATATGTTGTTCAAAAAATTCCTTCAGAGAAACTAAAGCCAATTATTTTAATCATATTAATTGTTGTAACTATTTATACGTTAACGAAAAAAGATTGGGGATTATCCTCTACATTCAATGGCATGACTATCAAAAAAGTGATTTTTTCTGTTGGAATGGTTACATTAATTGGATTTTATGATGGTTTTCTAGGGGGAGGAACAGGCTCTTTTTTTCTGTTTGTATTTTTATTAATGGGTTTTGACTTTGTCGAATCTGCGGGAAACGCAAAAATATTAAATTTCGGAAGTAATTTAACAGCATTAGTCGTATTTTTTTATTATGATTCGGTTTATTACCAATATGGAATACCGATGGGGCTTGCAATGGTTGCAGGTGCTTTTATCGGTTCAAAAGTAGCCATTAAAAAGGGGTCATCTTATGTAAAAGGATTGTTTGTTCTTGTTTCAATTGTGTTGATTGGGAAAAATATTTATGATCACTTTTTTTCTTAGTTTGGCTGGAGTGATCCTGTTTTAAAGCAGCAGCTATCACGCTGCTGCTAAAATCGAACATAATTACTTATTAATGTAAATTGCGTGGTGAAAATACGACGCTCCTTTGTTCGCGATAATCTTCTTTGGCAAATTTTCCTTTTAAGCCTTCGATTAAATATAGACCCATTAGGTCATAAAGTTCTTGTTCATTTAATTCTTGAATGATATGTAATAAATCCTCTCTTGTCATTTCCTCTAAAAAAGCAAAAGCGAGCATATCAATATCTTCTTCATCACCGGTTAATTTATGTTTATATAAATTGTAAAGTTCTTCAACTAGCTTCATTCTTCTAACCTCCTTATGCATCCCTGAATAATTAGTTGTTTTTTTGTAATCGTTTTAATTATTGTATCACGATATCATGAAATAAGTATTGTAGTATCAACCAATTTAAAATTATCCCAATCATACGGGCAGTATGTCCGCTGATGGAAGTTTCACCTTATTATATCCTTTTTTGTTAATATAGTTACAACCCTTTTGATTGAAAATATGTTCCATTCATTTTCTTTTTTTAACACAATTACGATCATTTGTATAGAAATTAAGATGGAATCGTGTAAAAATATAACAAACATGATGAATGTGAGGAGCTTGATGGATACATTTTATGACTTTTATGGTTCGAAGGTGACCTTTTCCTTTCAAAAAGAAGAATTTCCCACAAAAGCTGAACATGTTATTGTTATTTGTTATATGAGAGGGAAGTGGTTATTAACACAACATAAAAAACGGGGACTGGAATTTCCTGGAGGTAAAGTTGAGTGTGGAGAATGTATAGAAGATGCAGCAAAAAGGGAAGTGTATGAAGAAACGGGAGCAATCATCCAAAACATGCATTGGATTGCTCAGTATCAAGTACACCTTAAAAATAACTATTTTGTAAAAGCTGTTTATTTTGCAGTGGTCGATAAGTTGATGAAAAAAGAAGATTATTTAGAAACAAATGGCCCAATTTTAATAGAAGATTCTGATTTAGAACAACGATGGAATGACCAATTTAGTTTTATTATGAAAGATAATGTTATGAAATTATGCTTGAGCAAAATAAAAGAAGAATTTTATTTGCTGTAACTGTTATTTTGGAGATGAATAGAATTGGTACGTGGAAACAAAAGTTAAAGAGATGTTTTAGCCCAAATAAAATGAGAGCTACATGTTAAAAGAGGGAAAAGAGGTGCTAGTATTTTAATGAATAATGGAGATATTGTAGAGAAACTAAAATTTCCTTCTCCTCATCCATTTATAGAATTATTTATCGTTACTTATTACGCAGACGGGCTAAAAATAAAAGGATTACTTGCAGAACCAAAAAATGAGGATACATATGAAGGCTTTCTTTATTTAAGAGGTGGCATCAAAAATGTAGGCAAAGTAAGACCTGGAAGAATTGTACAATTCGCATCAGAAGGATTTATTGTGTTCGCTCCTTTCTATCGGGGCAATCAAGGAGGAGAAGGCAACGAAGACTTTGCTGGAGAAGATCGTATGGATGCGATTGCTGCATTTGCTTTATTAAACAATCACGAACGCGTTAAACATGTTCACGTATTTGGTTTTTCAAGAGGCGGTGTAATGGCACTGCATGTTGGATTATATTGCCCGGCAGCATCGATTGTTACATGGGGTGGTGTAAGTGATATGGTCCTTACATATCAAGAACGGAAAGATTTGCGAAGAATGATGAAAAGGGTGATTGGCGGAACGCCAACTAAATATCCAGATAGATATAAAGAGCGTACACCATTATTTCATTTAAATAACATAGCTGCTCCAACCTTGATAATACACGGTATGTTAGATAAAAATGTTTCAATAGAACATAGCTATCAATTAGAAAAGGGGCTGAAAACAGTGGGGAAAGAAGTAGAAACATGGTATTTTCCTGAATATACACATTATTTTCCTCCTTCAATCAATAGAAAAGTTGTGACGAATCTATCTAGATGGATGAAAAAACAAACAATAAAAGAATCATAAAAACTAAGTAATAGAAGGGAGAATATCAAATGGGGATGCCTTTAGAATTAAATACAATGATTGTCACAAAAGGGAAGGAACAAAGGGTGAAAGATAACTTTTTTATTTTACAAAAAGAAGAATATCGTTTGTACCCTATGCATATCCCTGTAGAAGTTAGAAAAACAAAATCCGGTGAACGAATCGGTACAGCTACCATTGAGAAATTAGAATGGGAAAATGGGAAAACAACTATTTTATATCAACTCATTGCATTAAATTCAACAAATTAAAATAATCTAAAATAAAATCATTGACATAAATTAAAGGAATACGATATTATTTTAATTTGAACGGATACTCTCTTATCCTGAGCTGGTGGAGGGACTGGCCCGATGAAACCCAGCAACCTACTATGTGAAGAAAATAGGCTGCAACATTTAATATATGTGCTTGTTCAAATAAGGAACAGCCTCGATATGTTTGATGTGACAGACATTCTCTTAGGAAAGGTGCTAACCTGAAGCAAGGACTATATTTCCTTGAACGATAAGAGTGAAAGGTGCGAATCGATTTGCTTTCAACCTTTTCACTATGAAAAGGTTTTTTGTATGCAATCTGATAAACTATCTTTTATAAAATGTATATTTTCGATGTGTGTTTTTACAAAGAGATGGGCAACTGAGTTTCTTCCAATGGATGTTTACAATGGCTATCTCGGGATAAAAACAGCATGTTTACTTCATACTATCTAGGGATGAGTACCGTGTCAACCAGAGGTTTGTAGGGATGGATTCTCAAAACGAAAAGACCTCGCTTTTATTTTTCGATAAATAAGGAGGAAATCAGATGTCAACAAAACGTCGCTTGTTCACTTCTGAATCGGTAACTGAAGGTCACCCAGATAAAATTTGTGATCAGATTTCAGATGCTATTTTAGACGCTATTCTGGAAAAGGATGCTAATGCTCGTGTAGCTGCAGAAACATCTGTTACAACTGGATTAGTATTGGTTGCAGGAGAAATTTCAACATCTACTTATGTAGATATCCCAAAAATTGTACGTGAAACGGTGAAAGAAATCGGTTATACTCGTGCAAAATATGGTTTTGATGCAGAAACTAGTGCAGTATTAACATCAATAGATGAGCAATCTGCTGATATTGCATTAGGGGTAGATCAGGCTCTAGAAGCACGTGAAGGAAAAATGACAGACGAAGAGATTGAAGCAATTGGTGCTGGTGACCAAGGTTTAATGTTCGGATTTGCTTGTAATGAAACAAAAGAATTAATGCCACTTCCTATCTCATTAGCACATAAACTATCAAGAAGATTAGCAGAAGTTCGCAAAGAAGAAATACTTCCATACCTTCGTCCAGACGGTAAAACACAAGTAACGGTGGAGTACGATGAAAATAATCAACCTGTTCGGGTTGATACGATTGTTATTAGTACACAACACCATCCGGAAATAACATTAGAACAAATTCAGCGCAATATAAAAGAACATGTCATTAACGCTGTTGTACCAGCGGAATTAATTGATGAACATACAAAATATTTTATTAATCCAACCGGCCGTTTTGTTATTGGTGGACCTCAAGGAGATGCAGGTCTAACTGGTCGTAAAATCATTGTTGATACATACGGTGGTTATGCTCGTCATGGCGGCGGAGCTTTTTCTGGTAAAGATCCAACAAAAGTGGACCGTTCTGCAGCATATGCTGCTCGTTATGTGGCAAAAAATATTGTTGCAGCAGGTCTAGCTGATAAAGCAGAAGTACAGTTAGCCTATGCAATTGGTGTAGCGCAGCCAGTGTCTATTTCAATTGATACATTTGGTACTGGAACCGTTTCAGAAGATAGTCTTATTGAAGCTGTTCGTGAACATTTTGATTTGCGTCCTGCTGGAATTATTAACATGCTTGATTTACGTCGCCCGATTTATAAGCGAACGGCAGCTTACGGTCATTTTGGCCGCAGTGATGTCGACTTGCCATGGGAGCGTACAGATAAAGCGGATATTCTAAAAAATGCTGTTGTAGCTAAATAATAGAGCAAGAAACTTAAAGGGAGATGCATAAAGGTGCGTCTTCTTTTTTAAAGGCTGTTTTCGTTCGGTTTTCCGAGGCTTACCACACGCTTTCCGCGGGGCGAGCGCCGAGCCTCCTCGTTGTGGGGTCTCGCCTGTCTCGCTAATCCCGCAGGAGTCGTGCGGACGCCTCTCTTAACCAACATGATGGTCGTTTTCAAATTCTCTATACCATTTTTATCCTACTAAATATAAGGTTTTACCTATAATTATTTAATAAAACACTTCTTCAGGGGCCTCGCATACGCTCCTGTGGGGTCTCCATTAAAGCAGAACAAAATAAAGGAAAAAGTCCAAGTTTTGTCCAAGTGACGGCTTATAAAAGACAAAGTGATGGTGAAATAAGGAATAAATAGGGGCTGAACAAGACGCCCTGCTCTTTTCTTGTACTAATACAGTGTAACCCCTATTTTTATTTTGCGTCTAATATTATGTGAACATCCTCTAATAGGTATCCCGAATAATTTATGATACAATAGAAAACACTAGATAGTTAATGTAAAGTAAATTATTTACATTAATGTTGTTGCATAAAAGTAGAGGAAGCAATTATTGCTTTTAGAAACTTATACTGACAATTTTTTAAAGCAGGAATATCCTATAAAAACAACGATAACAAATGAATGGAGAAGGTGAGCAGTATGTGTGGTTTTGTAGGCTGCGTACATGAAAAAGCACAAAACTTTCAAACAGAACAAAAAGAACTATTTGCAGAAATGAATAGAATTATTACCCATCGTGGTCCTGATGATGAAGGGTACTATTATGATCAACATATACAGTTTGGATTTAGAAGATTAAGCATTATTGACATTGAAAGTGGGCATCAGCCATTAACATATGAAAATGAGCGCTATTGGATCATATTTAATGGAGAAGTTTATAATTACTTAGAAATTAGAGAAGAGCTTATAAAAGCAGGTTTAACATTTCAAACGAATTCCGATACAGAAGTGATTATTGCGCTGTACAGCCATGAAAAAGAAAAAGCAGTGGAAAAACTGCGTGGCATGTTCTCTTTTGTCATTTGGGATAAACAAGAGGAAACGTTATATGGAGCTCGTGATCCATTTGGCATTAAACCTTTCTTTTATTATAATGATGGCGAAAAAACATTTTTTGCATCGGAAAAGAAAAGCATTTTAATGGCATTAGAAAAGGATGTTTTAAACGAAGAATCACTTCAACATTATTTAACTTATCAATTTGTTCCAGAACCTGACACGATGTCAAAAGGAATAAAAAAATTAGAGCCAGGCCATTATTTTACGAAAAAAATCGGATCGCCAATGGAGATCAAACGTTATTGGAGAGCAGCTTTCCAGCCTGTTAACAAAACAGAAGATGAATTTGTCAAAGAAATAAAAGATGTTTTGTTTGATAGTGTTAAAATACATATGAGAAGTGATGTACCAGTTGGTTCGTTCCTTTCAGGAGGGATTGATTCATCGATCATTGCAAGTATTGCAAAAGAATTTCATCCAGCCATTAAGACTTTTTCTGTAGGTTTTGAGCATAATGGCTTTAGTGAAATAGATGTAGCAAAAGAAACAGCGGATAAACTAGGAGTAGAAAATATCAATTATGTTATCTCTCCAGAAGAATACATGAATGAAATTCCAAAAATTATGTGGCATATGGACGATCCTTTAGCTGATCCTGCATGTGTGCCGTTATATTTTGTTGCAAGAGAAGCGCGCAAACACGTGACAGTGGTTCTGTCAGGTGAAGGGGCAGATGAATTATTTGGTGGATATAATATTTATCGTGAACCACAATCTTTGGAAATGTTTAATAAAATACCAAAAGTCGGGAAATCAATGTTGCGTACGATAGCAACAATGCTTCCTGAAGGGGTAAAAGGAAAAAGCTTTATTGAACGTGGTGTAACGCCAATGGAAGAACGTTACATTGGGAATGCAAAAATGTTCACAGAAGAAGAAAAGCAACAATTATTATCCGTTTACCATCATAACTTGCATTATACGAATATTACTAAACCACTTTACAACGAAAGCATAGGATATGATCCTGTCGATAGAATGCAATTTATTGATATTCATACATGGATGCGTGGAGATATATTATTAAAAGCAGATAAAATGACGATGGCACATTCATTAGAATTACGTGTACCGTTTTTAGATAAAGCTGTTTTTGATGTCGCTTCTAAAATTCCAACAAGTTTAAAGACGGCCAACGGAACAACAAAATATATTTTACGTAAAGCAGCAGAATCTTTTGTACCAGAACATGTGCTAAACCGTAAAAAATTAGGGTTTCCTGTTCCAATTCGCCATTGGTTAAAAGCGGAAATGAATGACTGGGCTAAAAATATCATTAAAGAAAGTGGTACAGATCATCTATTAAATAAAGCTGTTATTTTGCAGTTGTTAGAAGACCATTGCCAAGGAAAAGCAGATAATAGCCGCAAGATTTGGACAGTATTAATGTTTATGGTATGGCATAGCATTTATATAGAAAAAAAATATTCCTTCGAAGAGGAATATGTAAAAAAAGTACAAGCTGTTAGGAATTAATATAGGTAATAGCTTGACTTCCCATTTGCACCCAGGATTCTTGAAAATCTTTTATGGGTGCTTTTTTATTTTTTTTACCAGTGAGTGGATCATTAAAATAAATATAATCATCATCATAACCGGTCAGTAAAACAGAGTGTTCAGATTTAGTTATTTTAATAGTGCTGTTTGGTGTAATCCACGTTTGGAACTGATTATCCGACAGCTTTTTATATTTTGTATTAGTAATAACCCAGACTGGACGATTATCGGAAAGATGAGTTTTTAGCTTGTCAAAATCGGAGCCAGTTAAATCTACGATTAAGTTTGGCAAATAGTTATTGGCTAGTTTAGCAATCGGTTTGTGGTAAACACCAAAGCCTGGTTCCTTTATAGAATACATATTGCCTACAAATCCATTATTCGGATGGCCATAATATATTTTCCCGTTTATTTGTTTATAAGGAGTAGAATCTTTTGTTATTTCTTCCGCAAGTGTCATTTTGTCGACATCTATACCTGCATATTGAAGCAGCATAGCTAGGCTTGTTACTTCACAGCCCCTTGGAAGCTCTGGCAATTGACGAATAACGGGAGCGTTTAAATGCACACTTGGTTTTACTGAAGCGGTGCTTTCTTTTTTTTCATTTTCTTTTGTTGCTTGTATCGTTATTTCTTTTGCGAAGGCAATTTCATTTTTGTCTTTGAATTTAAGCACGTAGATGCTGGCAGCTGTTACGAGAAGAATTAATGAGAAAATAATCCCTTTTAACAATATGGTCAGCTTTTTTTGAATATATAAAAATAGAAGGACCAATAATCCTATCATAGAATATAAAATAATTGCATTTGAGTTCATCGTTTCACCTATTTAGTTTTTTATAAAATTATTTCGGTTTATGGACGAAAATGTTGAAGTAAATAGGCAAAGTTACCTATGGCATTCTCACATAAATCGTCAATGTAATCATACCTTCTTTTTTTGAAGTTTGTAAATAAAATAATATTCTAGCAGTTAGTAGAAGAACAATCATGTGTTAACGTCAATTAAGTTAATAATATTCGATTGTATTATTGCAATAATTTATTAAATCTTAGGGAAAGATAGAGAGATAAAGTCCATAGGTTCTTCCTGTTTGTAAAAGTATAGGACCTGCTACATAATAAAAAAAAGAGAAAATGGAAGAATTGGAATGGGGGACAGTTATGTGGAAATGGGAAGCAGAAGGCGAAGCAAAAGCGGTCATCGTTATTGTTCATGGTGCAATGGAGCATCATCGAAGATATGGCTGGCTAATTGAAATGTATCGATTATCTGGCTTTCATGTTGTGATGGGTGACCTCCCTGGGCAAGGAATGACAACAAGATCGAGAAGAGGCCATATTGAATCATTTGATGAATATACAACAGAGATAAAGGATTGGATTCAAGCAGCATATCAATTTGAATTGCCAGTTTTTTTATTAGGTCATAGTTTAGGGGCATTAGCATCTGTACGATTGCTGCAGCAAGAAAAATTAAAGGTGGCAGGGTTAATTTTATCTTCGCCTTGTCTTGGGCTAGTTGAATATCCAAATAAGCTTTTAAACGGTCTTTCCTTGGTTTTAAATAAAATAATACCTACCTTTCGTTTGAAGACAGGCTTAACGATTGATATAGCTACTAGGAATGAATCAATCCGTGAAATCGACAACAATGATACATTATATATTACAAAAGTTTCGGTTAGATGGTATCGAGAAATGCTTACTGCTATTAAGTTTGCCTTTACAGAAGTGGACAAAACACAAGATCTCCCTTTATTGTTAATGCAAGGAGGAGGAGACTTAGTGGTAGATAAAAAAATGGTAAAGAACTGGTTTAATATGGTACCATTATCTGAAAAGAGATATAAAGAATGGCCAAAATGTTATCACGAAATTTTTAATGAACCGGAAAGAGAAGAAGTATTTGAATATGCAAAGGATTTTATTATTAGTCAATTAAAATCTATTGGGTATATTGTATAAGTGAGGTTTTTTATATGTCAGTACCAATTATGCCACTATCTTTACTGTCAAAAGTATATTTGAAAGTGTTTCCTGTCGTCCATAAAGAGTTAAAATACTGGACTGATAGAGCAAGCTCAATACCAAACATAGAGCTTCGAAAACAAGCTTTAGCAAGTATTGAACAAAAGACCTTTCATTGTGAAGGCGGATCGATTATGGCACTTATTGCAAAGGAAAACTATAAAGATGCGATAAAATTTATTGTTGCCTATCAGACAATCAGTGATTATTTAGACAATTTATGTGACCGCAGTACATCGTTAGATCCGGAAGACTTCTCCGCGCTGCATGAATCGATGAGGCATGCGTTAACATTGGATGCAAATCCTAATAACTATTATCGTTTGAGAGAAGATCAAGATGATGGCGGATATTTATATGATTTAGCAAAAACATGTCGCGACGCTCTATCGAAGCTTGATAATTATATACATATAAAGGACCATTTACTAGAGCTTTGCGGCTACTATTGTGATCTGCAAATTCATAAGCATGTTATCGTGGAAGAAAGAATTCCTAGATTACGGTCTTGGTTTGAGCGAAATAAGCATCTAATCCCTGAAATGGAATGGTATGAATTCTCGGCTTGCTCTGGGTCTACTTTAGGAATATTTTGTTTAGTTTCCTATGCGTACCGAAAAGATTTTGAACCAGCTTATGCATTATCTATTCGTGATGGCTATTTTCCATATATTCAAGGTTTACATATATTATTAGATTATTTTATCGACCAAGAAGAAGATAGAATTGGTGGAGATTTAAACTTTTGTTTTTATTATAAAGATGAAAAAGAACTATTTAGTCGATTAAAATATTTTGTTGCCGAAGCAGATAAACACACAAACACACTGCCTCATCAGCAGTTTCATAAATTAATAAACAGAGGCTTATTAGGCGTTTATTTATCAGATGAAAAAGTCAATAAACAACAGAATATCCGAAAACTGGCAAAAGAAATAATTAAAACATCTGGCCCAATCGGTTACTTTTTTTATTTAAATGGAAGAGCCTATCGGAAGTTCCAGAAAATAGTTCCTGCAAGTATAGTGAAAGCGATGATAAAGTAAAACTTTTATAAAGTGAACCTTCCATTTGAGGATTTTCTCATCCTCAAATGGAAGGTTCATTTATTTTCGTCTAGGAAATTATAAACGAAATGGGATGTGGATAACTCGGCGGTTGTGTCCGCATCTAGCTCCAGCGCCTAGCTCTTGTGAAAAATAACCCCATGCCTCTAAAAGTAAAAAGCACTTTTTGAGTCATGTGAACATTTTTCTTCAGAGCTGTTCAAGGCGCTTGCGCTTTTGTTCTTTTTTGTATTTTTTTCGTTTAAAAATTACAAAAATTCTGTTTATTTGATATAATTGAAATATAATTTAACAAAAATGCTAGGGGTGCTGATTGGCTGAGAGGTAGAAAACCGACCCTTTGAACCTGATTTGGTTAAAACCAACGTAGGGAAGCATTAGATGAAAAGAATGACTCTATTTATCTATGCTCACCTATGCACATGCAGGCGGGCATTTTTTAATTTGGCTATGTTAAAGCTCATTGTTGATTTTGGCACGATGTTGATTGTGAGACTCCTGCGGGAAAAGCGAGTCAGAGGCCCACAGGCGTAAAGCGCCGAGGAGGCTCCCGGACCGCCTGCGGAAAGCGAACGCCTAGAACGGAAATCAACAGGCAAGTTTAACAGAGCCTTTAATTTAAAAAAATGGGATAGGAGTGTATTAAAATGAGCTTTTATGATGTTTTTACAAAAGTAAAGGATTTACCTTATTCACAGTTGTTTACAAACGTTACATCAGCTGAAGTGGAGCGTGTTTTAAAAAAAGATTGTTTAACAGAAAAAGACTTCTTTTTATTACTTTCACCTGCAGCGGAAAAATATATAGAAAGGATGGCACAAAAAGCTCATCAATTGACTGTTCAGCATTTTGGCAAAACGATGCAGCTATTTCTCCCGTTATATATATCTGATTATTGTGTAAATACATGTAAGTATTGCAGCTTTAGCTTTAATAATGATTTTCCGCGACGTAAATTAACACTAGAAGAGGTGGAAAAAGAAGCGAAAGCGATTGCTGATATGGGGATTAAACATATTATTCTTTTAACGGGAGAATCGCTAATTCATTCTTCTGTTTCGTATTTAAAAGAAAGTGTAAACGTGTTAAAAAAATATTTCTCTTCTATAGGGATAGAAATTCAACCTCTTGAAACGAAAGATTATCAGGAATTAGCGGATTGCGGCATAGATAGTTTAACCGTGTACCAAGAAGTGTATCAAGAAGAAATTTATCGAGAGCTTCATTTAAAAGGGCCAAAAAGAAATTTTCGTTACCGCTTAGATACACCAGAAAGAGGAGCAATGGCTGGTTTTCGAAATGTAAATATTGGTGCACTGCTCGGCCTGCATGATTGGAGATTTGAAACGTATATGACTGGATTGCATGCAAACTATTTACAAAATAACTATTTAGAAACCGAAGTGGGAGTTTCTTTTCCAAGAATGCGGCCGCATGCAGGAGATTATCAACCGAATGATATCGTCACAGATAAAAACCTGGTTCAAGCAATGCTTGCTATGCGATTATTTTTGCCTCGAGCAGGTATTGCGTTGTCTACACGTGAAACTTCAGAACTTCGCAATTACTTAATACCATTAGGTGTAACAAAAATGTCAGCAGCTTCCTCAACGGTAGTAGGTGGATATACAAAAAAAGATTCGAGAAAAAGTCAATTTGAGATTTCAGATGACCGTTCTGTAGAAGAAATAAAAAAATTATTAAAAAAAAGCGGCTATCAACCAGTTGTGAAAGATTGGGAAAAGGTGAAATAATTATTCTGCATTTGAATATTTGTTTGCTATGCATGAACGAGAGAATTGTTCGGATAGAAATTCCATTAAAAAGTGGAACTATAGAAAAAGGTGTTGCCTAAATCTAAATAGGAAAACACCTTTTGTATTGTTACCTTTTTTCTATAGCAATTATAAACGGAGGATTGTTCACTTGATTCATAAACCGATACTGCAAGACATGGGCAGTTTGCTGGTCGATTGTTTCTACATAGGATAAAAGCTCATCCCTTTCCAGCTGACCTTCTGGGTGGCCATGATAAATGACCAATATAATAATGCCTTCAGGTGCCATTATATCCAGCAAATGTTCGATTGCAGAAATTGTGTTGTTGGCTGTTGTTACAATCGATTTATCTCCTCCTGGCAAATAACCAAGATTAAAAATCGCAGCGGTTACTTTTCCGTGATGGATTGCTGGAATAATTGTTTTTAGTTGTTCATGCCCACATAATGAAAGGGTCGCAACTTCATTTAAGTTGTTTTCTGTTAATCTTTTTTCCGTTGCGGCTAGTGCATCTTGTTGAATATCAAAACTGAACACTTTTCCTGTTTCGCCAACAAGCTTTGCTAAAAATAATGTGTCGTGGCCATTTCCCATCGTAGCATCAACAGCAATATCGCCCGTTGTGATGCTTTTCTCCAATAAGGATCGAGCAAATGGGAGGATTCTTTCTAACTTCATATAGATACCTTCTTGTTTGTTTTGTAGTATTTTCCTTGCCAGCTGTTTCGTCGCTTTAACTCTGCATCAATGCTATTTAGTACTTCCCATTTATTTACACTCCACATTGGACCAATCATTAATTCAATCGGTCCATCTCCGGTGATACGATGAATGATCATTTCAGGTGGTAAAATTTCTAATTGATCACATACTAATGATACATATGCCTCAAATTCAAGAAACTTCAGCATGCCTTTTTCATATTGTTTCACCATTGGTGTCCCTTTTAATAAATGAAGCAAATGAATTTTGATTCCTTGAACGTCCAACTGACTAACCGCACGAGCAGTCTCCATCATCATGTCATTTGTTTCTAATGGCAGGCCATTAATGATATGGGAGCATATCCGGATATTATGTTTTCTTAATTTATTAACACCTTCAACATAGCAGGCAAAGTCATGGGCACGATTAATGAAATCGCCTGTTTTATCATGGGCTGTTTGCAATCCTAATTCAACCCATAAGTAGGTGCGTTCATTCAGTTCAGCCAAATATTCAACGACGTCATCTGGGAGGCAGTCAGGTCTTGTAGCAATAGAAAGGCCAACGACATTGTCTTGCTTCAGCACTGTTTCATATTTTTCACGCAGTTCATGAACAGGAGCATGCGTATTCGTAAAGGCTTGAAAATAAGCCATGTATTTTCCATCTTTCCATTTTGTATGCATTTTATTTTTTATATCATGAAATTGTTTTTCTAAACTGTCGACCCGATTTCCGGCAAAATCACCAGAACCAGCAGCACTGCAGAACGTACAGCCGCCGTGAGCAACAGTGCCGTCTCTATTTGGGCAATCAAAACCGCCATCCAGCGCAATTTTAAAAACTTTATGACCAAATTCATTTCGTAAATGGTAATTCCAAGTATGGTAGCGTTTATTATCTGATGCATATGGGAAAGGGTTAAGCTGATTCATATCAGTAACCTCCTTAGATGAAGTTTAATTTTTTCCATAACAAAAATTTTATCATGAGATACGAGCATCTTCCAACCAGATTTTCTAATGAGTAGCTAAAAGACGTTAAAGTTAAGAAAAGGAAGTTATAAGATAGTAGAACAAACGAATAATAAAAAAGAAGCTTTATGCTTCTAATGGTGATATTTGGGGAGGTTAATAAAATGGCAACTCGACAATCAGTAGAGGAACTTCTGCAAAGATGCAATGAGGTCATACATGATGCACAAGAGCAATGTAAAATAGGAAGTCTGCAAGAACATTATAACAAGGATGAATTCACCGAATCACAATTAAAATTAGAAGAAGTTACGAATGACTTAATTGTGATGGCGCACAGTGCAAATCCGCAGCAGCGGGAACAGCTGAATAGAATGAGAATACAGCTAGAGCAATTGCAGGCTGCAATGACGATAGAAATGCATTAAGGGGGAATTATAATAATGACAAAACGTTCGAAACAAAATAACCCAGAACAAAAAACGCGCAATGGCATCAATAACCAAGACTTAGAACTGGGTGCAGAGTTTGATCAGGTCAAATTGTCAAAAAAGCAATACGAAAAAACAGGAGGACAACCTG
Source organism: Niallia yueguangensis (assembly GCF_052663115.1). Lineage (NCBI taxonomy): Bacteria > Bacillati > Bacillota > Bacilli > Caryophanales > Bacillaceae > Niallia > Niallia yueguangensis. The sequence continues at coordinate 106,525 of NZ_JBQTCX010000013.1, read as the reverse complement.
TGAAATCTAAATTCAGACCAGAGCCGGAACAGTCAAAGTAGACTTTTTAAACAAAATACTTCCCCATCCTATAAGATGGGGAAGTATTTAATAGTTAGATTTGGAATACGCTTGCTTTTCATCTAGTTGTTTACTCGAACCATGATTGCTGGATAAATTAAGTAAAATTACTCCTACAATAATAAGAACGATGGAAAAAACTTTAAGTGGATTCAAGTTCTCTTGAAAAAAATAAAAACCAATAACGCTTAAAAGTACAATTCCAAGGCCAGACCAAATAGCGTATGCAATTGAAATATCCATTGATTTTAATGTTAAGGTAAGAAAACCAAATGCCGCAAGATAAAAAATAATAAATAAAATGCTAGGAAGAATCTTTGTAAACCCATAAGAAAGCTTCATCGTAACAGTTCCAGCCACTTCAAAAAGTATAGCGAGACACAAGAACAGCCAATGCATACAAAATACCTTCTTTCTTTATCTTTTTAAAAAACCTCCATTATAATAAAATTTCTTACATAGAATATCAAGTTTAACGATGCAAAACATTTGAGAATACTTTGTTTCTTTATTAAATTTAATTGAAAAATAAGACTTTTTCGACTAAATTAATAAATAGGATAAAATGTTTTTGAACTACCTATTTAGGAAGGAAACGAGTCATGACGAATATATGTTTAATCCGACACGGAGAAACGGACTGGAATTCTTTAGGGAAGATTCAAGGGAAAACGGATATTCCCTTAAATGAAAAAGGAATAAAACAAGCTGAAAATTGCCGGGATCACTTAAAAGGATCTAATTGGAATGTTATGGTGACTAGTCCATTAATACGGGCGAAAAAAACAGCAACCATCATTAATGAAGCTTTAAACTTGCCACTTGTAGAAATGGAGCAGTTTATGGAAAGAAGCTTTGGTGAAGCGGAAGGGAAAACAAGAGAAGAAAGAGAAAAGTTATACCCTGATTTACAATATCCTAACCAGGAATCTCGAGAAGATTTAATTGATCGAATTTTAAAAGGTCTTCAAAAGGTTGTATTAGATTATCCGAATAAAAATGTGTTATTAGTAGCGCATGGTGCAGTGATCCATACGATTCTAAACACCTTATCAGAAAATCAAATTACATTAGAAAATACGTATTTAATGAATGCTTGTATCAGTAATATTCATTATAATGATAATAAATGGACAATTAAAGATTATAATGTAGTCGATCACCTCTCGTAACAAAAAGAATGAAAAAGACGGTACAACAATGGGGGAATTGTAAGATGACAAATAATTATGGTGCATACATGGATAAAGATTTAACAATCAAGGGATTAGGTGACGGAGAATTACATAATATGCGTTTTGCCGTAAAGGACGTTTTTGAGATTGAAGGACATATCGCTTCAGCTGGAAATCCGGATTGGCTGAAAACACATAAAGCAGCCAAAAAAACGGCACCAGCTCTTAATCGTTTATTGCAAGAAGGGGCAATTCTAGAAGGGACAACGATAACAGACGAAATCATGTATAGTTTAAATGGGGAAAACTTTCATTATGGAACGCCAGTAAATCCAAAGGATCCTCGAAGAATTCCAGGCGGATCTTCATGCGGCTCTGCTGTTACGGTTGCAGCTGAATTATCCGATTTTTCTATTGGTACAGATACAGGCGGTTCCATTCGAATTCCATCGTCTTATTGCGGATTATTTGGCATTCGTCCTTCACATGGACTAGTTCCAATTGAAGGTGTAATTCCGCTTGCAAAAAGCTTCGATACAGTTGGCTGGATGGCAAGAGAAGCGGAAGTTCTTCTCAAAGTAGGGAAAGTATTAATCGATCAAAAGGAAGAAGAGCAAAAGCCTTTTACTCGTTTTTTGCAAGCAAAGGATGCTTGGGAGTTAACAGATGAAAAGGTGAAAACAGTGTTAGAAGCTCATCTGCAAAAGGTTATCGATAATCCCGAGCCTGTGATCGTTGCAGAAGAAGGGCTGCAAGAATGGAAAGAAGTATTCCGTATCCTTCAAGCGAATGAAATTTGGACAGAGCATGGAGAATGGATTAAAAAAGAAAATCCCACATTTGGACCAGGAATTGCTGAACGTTTTGAAATGGCAAGCAATGTCACAACAAGTGAAGTGGAAGCATGTCTTCCAAAAAGAAAGAAAATTAGAAGCGATATGGAGCAGCTATTACAAGAAGATGGCATACTAGTGATTCCAACAGCACCTGATGTAGCCCCATTATTAAATTTACCAAATGAAGCTTTAGAGGTTCGCCGCAGCCAAACATTACAATTATGTTGTATCGCAGGCTTGTCAGGGTTGCCGCAAGTGAATGTTCCAGTTGCTGAGGTAGACGGGGCGCCAGTAGGATTATCCTTTATAGCAGGAAAAAATCAAGATTTAAAACTATTGCAATGGGTTGTTGATCATTTCAGCAAGAATAAATAGGGGAAAATATTTCTTTTTCAGATAAAGGTACATAATGGTCAAGTAAGCATATATTAAAGTACCTTTTTAGGAATTCAGCACTTTTTTAGCCGTAATATATATTCTGTTAGCCTACTTGCATCCTTACAAGAAATACAATACAATAAGTAAAAGATATAGGGAAAAACATCGAGAAGGAATAGTAAAGATGATTTTTTGCAATAGAGAGCTGACGGTTGGTGAAAGTCATGCCAAAAAACATCTTGAACTCGCCTTTGAGTTGCAAGTGTGAACTAGCAGTAATGCTTGCCGTCCACCGCGTTAAGGGTTAATGAAGCGAGTGGATTTTTCACTAATGTGGGTGGTACCGCGGGAGAACATACATAATACCTCTCGTCCCTATTTGGGATGAGAGGTTTTTTATTTGTAAATTAACATAAAGATATTTTTACAGTAGGAGGAAAAAAGATGAGCTTTAATCATCAACAGATAGAGAAGAAATGGCAAAATCATTGGGAAGAAAATAAAACGAATAAAACAAGTGAAGAAAAAGGCAAAAAAAAGTTTTATGCACTTGATATGTTTCCGTATCCGTCAGGAGCTGGTTTGCATGTAGGGCATCCAGAAGGCTACACGGCAACAGATATTCTGTCCCGTATGAAAAGAATGCAAGATTTTAATGTACTGCATCCAATGGGGTGGGACGCATTTGGCTTGCCGGCAGAACAATATGCATTAGACACTGGGAATGATCCAGCGGTTTTCACTCAAAAAAATATAGACACATTTAGACGTCAAATTAAATCATTAGGATTCTCTTATGATTGGGATCGTGAAATTAATACAACAGATCCTGAATACTATAAATGGACACAATGGATCTTTTTACAGTTATTTGAAAAAGGACTTGCTTATGTAGATGAAGTTGCGGTGAACTGGTGTCCTGCACTAGGAACAGTGCTTGCAAATGAAGAAATTATTGATGGGAAAAGTGAACGTGGAGGACATCCTGTTGAAAGACGTCCAATGAAACAATGGATGTTAAAAATTACAGCGTATGCTGATCGTTTAATTGACGATTTAAAGGATGTAGACTGGCCAGAAAGCATTAAAGAAATGCAAAGAAACTGGATTGGTCGTTCTGAAGGTGCAGAAGTAACATTCCAAATCGACAATCATGAAGAAACATTTACTGTGTTTACAACAAGACCGGATACACTTTTTGGTGCAACCTATGCTGTATTAGCACCTGAGCATGCACTTGTAGAAAAAATTACAACAAGTGAACAAAAAGACGCTGTTGCAGCTTATTTAGATAAAGTCAAAAGCAAAAGTGATTTGGAAAGAACGGATCTTGCAAAAGAAAAAACAGGTGTTTTCACTGGCGCCTATGCGATTAATCCAGTAAATGGAGAAAAACTGCCAATTTGGATTGCAGATTATGTGCTAGTCAGCTACGGAACTGGCAGCATTATGGCAGTTCCTGGACATGATGAGAGAGACTATGAATTTGCAAAAACATTTAATCTTCCAATCAAAGAAGTAGTCGCAGGAGGAGATTTAGGAAAAGAAGTTTATACTGGCGATGGAGAGCATGTTAACTCCGATTTCTTAAACGGGCTTAAAAAAGAAGAAGCGATTGCAAAAATGATTCCTTGGTTGGAAGAAAAAGGAATAGGAGCGAAAAAAGTTACGTACAGATTGCGCGACTGGTTATTTAGCCGTCAACGCTACTGGGGTGAGCCAATTCCGATTATTCACTGGGAAGATGGCACAATGACAGGTGTTCCAGTTGAACAATTGCCGTTGACTCTTCCAAAAACTACAGAAATTAAGCCTTCTGGAACAGGGGAATCTCCACTTGCCAACATTGCAGAATGGGTAAATGTTGTAGATCCTGAAACAGGGAAAAAAGGGCGTCGTGAAACAAATACAATGCCACAATGGGCGGGAAGCTGCTGGTACTATCTACGTTATATTGATCCAAAAAATAGCGAAAAACTAGCAGATCCTGAAAAAATTAAAGAATGGCTACCTGTAGATATTTATATCGGAGGCGCAGAGCATGCGGTATTACATTTGCTTTATGCTCGTTTCTGGCATAAATTCCTTTATGATATAGGAATCGTCCCAACAAAAGAACCATTCCAAAAATTATTTAACCAAGGAATGATTTTAGGGGAAAATAATGAAAAAATGAGTAAATCAAAAGGAAATGTTGTAAACCCAGATGAAATTGTGGAAACACATGGTGCTGATACTTTACGTTTGTATGAGATGTTTATGGGACCACTTGACGCATCAATTGCCTGGTCGACAAAAGGACTTGATGGTGCAAGACGTTTCCTTGACCGCATTTGGCGTTTAATTGTAGAGGATAATGGTGCACTTTCTGCTAAAATTGCAAATGCGGAAGGAGAAAAAGCATTGGAAAAACTATATCATCAAACGGTTAAAAAAGTGACAGATGATATTGAAGGTCTTCGTTTTAATACAGCCATTTCTCAACTAATGGTATTTATTAATGAGTGCTATAAAGCAGATACATTGCCGAAAGCATATGTAGAAGGTTTTGTAAAATTACTTTCACCAATTTGTCCACATATTGCTGAAGAACTTTGGGAGAAGCTAACAGGACAATCTTCTACTATTGCTTATGAAGCTTGGCCAGCATATGATGAAGCAAAATTAGTAGATGATGAAGTGGAAATCGTTGTGCAAATTAATGGAAAAGTGAAAGCGAAGCTAATGGTTCCTGCAGATGCAAATAAAGAAGCTTTAGAACAAATTGCAATGGATGATGTTCAAGTAAAAGAACAAATTGACGGCAAAACGGTTAGAAAAGTAATTGCCGTTCCAGGTAAATTAGTAAATATAGTAGCTAATTAAGAAGTTCTTTTGTAGAAAAGGTTCAGCATGGTGAAAAAATCCATTGTTGAACCTTTTTTTGTTGTTATGTAGAAATCAATCATACGATTTGCATCTTCTAATGGTTTATTCTATATTACAAAGAGAAATAAGTATATGCATAGTGAAAATGAAATTTATTTTTGCAAATAGATGGAGGGAAAAAAGATGGAGATAAAAGAAATAACAACAGATGAATTAGAGAAAAAATTGAAAAATGGGGAAAAAGTGGAGTTAGTAGACGTGCGGGAAGATCAGGAAGTGGCAGAAGGAATGATTCCAGGTGCAAAACATATTAGAATGAATGACATCCCAGCGAATTTAGAGTATTTTTCTAAAGAGAAAGAGTATGTTTTTATTTGCCGATCTGGCGTAAGAAGCGAAAATGTATGCTATTACCTGCAGGATCAAGGCTATCATGTTGTAAACATGCTTGGTGGCATGCTTGATTGGAAAGGAAGTACTATTTAGTAGGGGAAGCTCTTCCATGGTTTATAAATAGTGGGAGGGCTTTTTTTGTAGTCAGAAGCAAAATGATTTTGCTGTTTAAACATATTTTCCTTTTCATTCAGCGTGAAGATAGAAGGAGTTAGGGCTAAGAATGATGTTGGTTTGGAGAAGCGTTTGCTCGACTCCTGCGGGATTTGCGAGAAAGGCGAGACCCCGCAGGAGCAAAGTGACGAGGAGGCTCGGCGCTCGCCCCGCGGAAAGCGAGCGATAAGCTTCGGAAACCCCCTTTTAACAGAGCTTATTTTCAGGGGAGCCAAAAGATACTTAGATTAAAAGTAGAATGGATGAATATTGTTTATTTTGTCTATGATGATAATAGAAAGCGGTTATTTTCTCAAAGGGAGCAGGATAAACAATGATAAAAGTGAAATTATTTGATCAAGAGCATGAAAAAGATTTAGAGCTGGAAATGAATAAGTTTTTAGAAAAGATAGAGGAAAAGAAACTTATTGATATTAAATATAATGTGGCAGCTATGCCGGAAGAAGAAGACGAACAAATTTATTGTTTTTCTTCGATGATTATTTATAGGAGCTAAGTGAGGCTTCTATATAGATAAAAAGCTGAACAAAAGGTGTTCAGCTTTTTTAATAATAGGCTCTTTTTCGTATAGATTATTGTTATTTTAACCCGCAGCCTGAATACACTTCGCTTTCCGCGGACGAGTGCCGAGCCTCCTCGTCGCTATGCTCCTGTGGGGTCTCGTCTTTCTCGCTTTTTCCGCAGGAGTCTACGTGTATTCAGGCTGCTCAGTGCTTCAGTCATGTTTATTATTTTATTCAAAAACAACAAACTTTGAGAAAACAGCCTAATATCAGAATTTATAAGTCTCAAGTTAGAAGAGTGTCTAGCTCCAGCGCCTAGCCCCTGTGAAAGATAACCTCTTGTCTCTAAAAGTAAAAGACATTTTTTGAGACAAGAGAACATTTTTCTTTGGCGCTGGTCAAGGCACTTGCGCTTTTCTAATTAATCCACATGCATTTGTTTAGCAAATAATGCTGCATTAACACCAGCTAATCGTCCTGTTACAAAGGCAGAAGTAATATTGTATCCACCTGTATAGCCATGAATATCTAATATTTCTCCACAAAAATACAGGCCTTCCATTAGCTTTGATTCCATTGTTTTCGGAAAGATTTCCTTAATGGATACACCGCCGCCAGTAACAAATGCTTTTTCCAGCGGCAATGTACCATTAACTTTAAATGAAAAGGATTTACAATAGCCAGCAAATTGTTTTAATTTTTCTAAAGAAATAGTAGCTCCTTGTGCGGCTGGATCAATTTGTGCTAGCTCCAGCAAAAACAATAAATAGCGTTCTACTAAAAAGCCTTTTAATGTATTTTTTATAGCTTTTTTTGCATCTTTTTTTATCATCTGCTTAATATCTTCGAGAAGCTTGTCTTCTTTAATAGTGGGAAAGGAATCAATAGACACCGTTGCTTCTGATAAATTCCACTTTTTTAATGCTTTTACGACAAATTGACTACAGCGCAGCACCGCTGGGCCACTTATGCCAAAATGAGTGAAAATCATATCCATTTGATGCGTAATCAGCGGTTTTCCTTTTGGATTTAATACACTTAATGCAACATTTTTTAAGGATAAACCTTGGAGAACCTTGTCTTTAATAAATGGTTCTTTGGAAGTTACTGGAACTTCCGTTGGGAATAATTCTGTTATCGTATGTCCGGCCTTTTTCGCCCAAGCATAGCCATCACCTGTTGAACCAGTATGGGGAACAGACTTTCCGCCAACTGCAATGATTAAGGAAGTACAAGATTCTGTTTTTCCATTTGTTAATACGACTGTTTTACTACTATCTTCGTTGTATTGTATCGTTTTAACAGGTGTATTTATTTTTCTTGTCACCTTTAGGCGATCCAGCTCCTTTATTAACGCATCTACAACTGATTGTGCTTTGTTGGAGACAGGAAACATTCTGCCGTGATCCTCTTCTTTAAGCGCAATGCCAAGATTTTCAAAAAAAGCAATGATATCTTCATTATTAAAAATCGAAAATCCGCTATATAGAAACCGGCCATTTCCAGGGATATGTTTAATAATCTCTTCTACAGGCAAGCGATTCGTTACATTACATCTTCCTCCGCCGGAAATAGCAAGTTTTCTGCCTAGTTTATCTCCTTTATCAATTAATAATACTTTCGCTTTATTTTCGGCTGCCCCAATAGCTGCCATCAGTCCAGATGGTCCTCCACCGATTACAATTACATCATAATGCATGCAAAATTCAACTCTCTTTTTTATGATTTTCTAATGTACTAAGTAGCGTTTCTTATGAAGAAAGGGTACACTAATATAAGTGTGTCTAAAAATGTTCATGAAATTTTCTTAATTTATTGTTTGTATAATGATATTTTCATGGTAAAATTTTTTGTTATGTCAGAGAATTTTTTAAAATTTACATATGAACTAAATATAGAAAAATACTTACTATTATTTAAAGTTTTACCTTAGATCCATTTAAGGAAGGGATTTTATGTCATCAAAACTGTTAAGAGGTACATTTATATTAACATTAGGAACGATTATATCAAAAGTGTTAGGATTATTCTATGTTATTCCGTTTAATATGATCGTTGGAACGCAAGGCACGATTCTGTATCAGTACTCTTATGTAGCGTATACAATTGTTATTAGTATTGCAACAGCTGGAATTCCCCTTGCAGTCAGCAAGTTTATTTCTAAATATAATGCATTAGGAGAATACGGAGTAGGCAGGCGTTTGTTTAAATCAGGTTTGCTTGTAATGGCATGTACTGGATTTGTTTCTTTTCTAGTGCTTTATTTAATAGCACCATTTCTTGCAGAAATCATTATCCCTGCTGAGGATTTAACTTCGTCTGTGAAGGATGTTACGACAGTAATTCGGGCAGTCAGTTTCGCCCTCATTGTTGTACCAATAATGAGTTTAATCAGAGGGTTTTTTCAAGGTCATGAATCTATGGGCCCTTCAGCTGTTTCACAGGTTGTTGAACAAGTTGTCAGGATCTTATTTTTACTTGGTGGAGCAGCACTTGTCATTTATGTGCTAAAAGGAAAATTAATAACGGCTGTTAGTATAGCTACATTTGCCGCTTTTATAGGTGCCATCGGGGGATTGGTCGTCCTCTTATGGTATTGGAAAAAAAGAAAAGGTAACTTAAATAAATTATTATTAGAAGATAAAAGTGAGATGTCGCATATTTCTTTAAATTCTATGTATAAAGAAATTCTAATATCTGCTGCACCTTTTGTTTTTGTAGGTATTGCCAATCCAATTTTCCAGCTCATTGATACTGTTACCTTTAATAGGGCTATGGCTAATATCGGTTTAAGTACTGTTTCGGAAACGGCATTATCTATTTTTAACTATCAAACACATAAAATTGTCATTATTCCTGTTTCGTTGGCAACTGCTTTCTCATTAGCTTTAGTGCCAATGATCACAAAAGCTTTTGTGAATCAAGATCAACAAAATGTAAACTATCACTTAAATCAAACATTTCAGGTGTTATTATTTATCACCCTTCCGGCAACCATTGGATTATCTATATTAGCAGAGCCAGTATATAGGCTGTTTTATGGAGCAACTGCAGATTTACAATTAGGTACAGAAGTTTTAAGAATGTATGCACCAGTTGCTATTTTATTTTCTCTTTATTCAGTAACGGCTGCCATTCTGCAAGGAATTAATGAGCAGCGTTATACGATTCTTAGTTTATTAGTAGGGATATTGGTGAAGTTAAGCTTAAATATACCACTTATTGAGAAATGGGAAACGATGGGGGCGATTTTAGCGACTGCATTAGGCTATACTGTTTCTATTGTTATTAATTTAGTGGTTATTAAAGTATATGCCAATTTTTCCTTTAAACTAGTTTTTAGAAGAAGTGTCCTTATTATGGCATTTAATTTTATTATGTTTATAAGTGCAGAATTGGTTTATCAACTATTAAATTTGTTTTTATCTGTAAACTCTCTTGTTGCGTCATTGCTTTTAGTTATAATGGTAGGTATTGTAGGAGGCGTTACGTATGCTTATTTAGCATACCGGACAAAATTAATCTATATTTTGTTTGGCGATAGAGCAAAACGGATAAAACAAAAATTACGTCTTCCTTTTTAAGAGGGCATTATATAATTTCAGTTTAGGTTGTGAAAAAATGAGAATTGATAAAATGCTGGCTAATCTTGGCTACGGCAGTAGAAAAGAAGTAAAAATGCTTTTAAAAAACAAAGTAGTAAAAATAAATGATGTCCTTGTAAAGGATGCTAAGCAGCAGGTGGATCCATTTAAAGATGTTGTCACACTTTATGGCGATATTGTTGAATATAAAGAATTTATTTATTTAATGATGAATAAGCCACCTGGTTTTATTTCAGCAACGGAAGACACAAGAGAAGAAACAGTAATTGATTTATTGCAAATTGAAGATTCTGTGTATAATCCATTTCCGGTAGGGAGATTAGACAAGGATACAGAAGGGCTGCTGCTTATTACAAATGATGGGAAGCTTTCCCACCGTCTTTTGTCGCCGAAAAAGCATGTTCCGAAAACGTATTTTGCCGTAATCAAAGGAGAAGTCACAGAAGAAGATATAATCGCCTTTAAAAACGGGGTGGTATTAGATGATGGGTATGTGACAAAGCCTGGACAATTAACGATTTTAAAATCTGGTGAAACATCAGATATCGAATTAACAATATCAGAAGGAAAGTTTCATCAAGTAAAACGAATGTTTGAAAGTGTCGGCAAAAAAGTGATGTATTTAAAAAGAATTTCGATGGGCCCGTTAACGCTTGATGAGACATTAGAACTTGGAGAATATCGGGAACTAACTGATGAAGAAATCGAACTTTTACAAAATTATGAAGTGAAATAATCAAAACGTCCAGATTATGATGGACGTTTTTTTATTATGCTGTTTTCGTAAAGATTTTTGCTTTTAAACTCGCAGGCTGAATACACTTCGTCCGTTTAGCGAGCGCCGAGCCTCCTCGTCGCATACGCTCCTGTGGGGTCTCGTCTTTCTTGCATTCCCACAGGAGTCTACGTGTATTCAGCCTGCTGAGTACTTCTTCTCCCATTTTTTATGTGAAAAACAACAAATTTTGAGAAAACAGCCTTTTATTATTATCTTTTCTAAAATCTTTATTGTAATAATTGTAATTTTTTTGAAACAAACATCTTGTTATCTGTTATACTTAATAAAGAATCGTTATAGAAGGTGTGCAGCAAGATGAGAAAAAAACGAAAAAAAAGAATAGTAAAACCACAAATCTATGTTATTAGTATTCTATGTATTTCTTTATTTAGTATTTTTTTCTGGAATATTTTTGCTGGTGAAACTGAGGGAAGTACAAGGAAACAAGTAGGAGTATTACAGGAAAAGAAAATATATCGTCCCCCGTTACAAGAGAATAATCCGCTTTTTCAACAAAAGAAACAACAGATTAAAGAACAACTCAAAGCGAAGGCAGAAGCAGCAGACCGTAATAAAAAAATCGTTTATTTAACATTTGATGATGGTCCATCAGCTGTATCATCCGCCATACTAAAGCAATTACGAGATTATCATGCAAAAGCTACGTTTTTTTATTTAGAACCAAACATGGAAGTATATTCTGAAATTGTGCAAGAAGTACATAAAGAAGGCCATTCTATCGGTTTGCATGGTGTTACACATGATGTGAAACAAGTGTATGCAACAAGCAATTCAGTTGTTCATGAGATGAACAGTACGAATGAAGAGCTGGAACAAATTATTCATCAAAAAAGTCTGCTGATTCGAACACCCTATGGCAGTAAACCACATATGAATGAAGAGTCCTTAAATAAAGTAAAACAGGCTGGGTATATTTTATGGGATTGGGATATAGATAGTCAAGATTGGTATTATAAAGATAAAAGATATGTGGACAATACAATTAACCAATTAAAAAACATTGGCCATAAAAAACCCGTTATCCTTTTACATGAACGACAAGCGACAGCACAATATTTAAGTCTGCTATTAAACTATTTAGATAAAGAAGGATATGATTGTAAAGCGATAACAGAAGAAATGATGCCAATACAGTTTTAATCTTTAAATAGGCTACTAACAAGTTCTTCAATTGAATATACACACGATTGACCTCTTATTTTGAGGTCTTTTATTTTATCTGAAAAAATTTCGATGGAAAGGAAGGTTTTAGTGAGGACAGAGGGAGATTAGCAATTTTAGTTTTTTCGCCAAAAAAAACGCCCATATAACACTTTGGGCAGTTTAATTCTATTCATATATTCATTTTAAATGATAATGGAAATTCAAATGACTGAGTTTCCATGGAGATAGCTTAACACCTGTTTATGTTTTCTCTTTATGGTAGAATGCTAAAAAAGCAGGTATGATAAGCCAATTTATATTTTACGTAAACAATGTTCATTTCACTATTTCAAGAAGTCATTTTAACTTTTTTTCTTGTTGTTGTCCATTTACCACGACTTGGGCTTTGTACTAAGTCGTTATAAGCTAAAACATTCAAATCTCTTTGAATCGTTCGAGGAGTAATACCAAATTCCTCCACTAGCTCTTGTGTTGTTACAGTTCCACGCTTACTAATAAACATGTAGACGGATTTGATACGGTTTAACATCCGGTTAGTTGAAGGTTTCAATAAACCACTCCCTATCCTTTTTTCAAACCTTTGGCAAATTCCTACGACCGACAGCTTATTTGAAGAATATTCTTCAAGCGTATGTAATTTTCTTTTCCACAGACAACTCCTTTTCGACAGGCTAATAGTGAACACAATAGAATGTCAAATCCTTAGTATCATTGTACCCTTATTTTGTGATTAATTCTACATCATTTGCTGAAATTTACAAAATATTTGCTTTAAATGGTCTGGTTTGTATGTATTTAGGGCTGTAGCACCCCAGCTTCTGTGTTCTACTAATATTCATATGGTACATACTATGGGATTTATAAGGTGTTTATGCGCAAATAGTCGTCAATTGCTACTATTTTCCTGTATTCTGATAATTTCCTTTAAACATAAAGGCTTATCTATTATAATCAAAAAGACTTTACAGCAGGAGGGGATACATGTTGAATAATATAAAAAAAGAAAATCTAGTTTACAAAAAAGAAAATATATATTTTGCTATTATTCTATTAATTAGTATTTCTGGATATATATTTTTATTATTTTCTGTTATTGGGATAGTGATTATCTTATTATTGGCAGTTTTATCTTTATTTTTTCATGGCATTATGCTAGGGGGAATTAGAAGAAACGGCGTAAAATTAGGAGAAAATCAATTTCCTGATCTCTATGAAAAGGCGGTTAAAACAGCAAAAGATTTAGGGTTAGAAAAAATGCCGGATATTTATATTCTTGAATCAGAAGGAATACTAAACGCATTTGCTACAAAGTTTTTCAGAAAAAATATGGTAGTCTTATATGCAAGCATTTTTGAATGTATAGAAAAAGATGCGGAGAAGGAAGTATTATTTGTTCTTGCACATGAGTTTACTCATTTAAAACGAAAACATATACAAATGGGCTTTTTTGTTTTGCCTGCTTTATGGATACCGTTTTTAGGAAATGCCTATTTACGTGCGTGTGAATATACATGTGATCGAACGGCTGCCTATTATGTACAATCATATGAGGCAGCAAAAAATGCATTAACAATGCTTGCTATTGGACCTGAAGTGTATAAAAAAGTGAATAAACAAGCGTATATGGAGCAATTGGAAAACGAAAGCGGTTTTTTTACATGGTTTCATGAAAAATTGTCCACTCATCCGCATTTACCTAAACGGATATACGCTATTGAAAGCTTCTACAATTTCAACGAAGGACAAGTTTTAAAAGAACCAAAAAACGGGGTCATAAGAGGGATTATTTTATTTGTTATTGCTTTGCTTCTATTCATTGGTTTAGTTGCCGGTGCATTAAAATTGGTGAAGAAGTTAGACTTATTTTCGATGCTTAATGATTATGAAACCTCATTTGAGGAGACAGAAACTCCTGATTATGATGCTATCGTGGAAAGCGGAACGGTCAATGAAAAAGATGCAGATGGATGGACTCCATTACATTACGCTGTAAATTCATATGATGCGGATGCTGTTCAATATCTTCTGGAGAACGGTGCAAACCCAAATATAAAAGATGAATATTTAGGCAGTACTGTTTTACATGATGCTGTGTACAATTACGAAGGAGATACGGAAATTATTACTCTTTTATTAGAAAATGGTGCAGATATTAAAATAGAGGATATTGATGGCTACAGCGCACTTGAATATGCGGAAGAAACGGGTGACAACGAGTTAATACAAATATTAAAACAGTATAGCGATTCGAAAGAAAAGAATTAGTAGAAATAAAGAGGTTGTCCCCTTGTAAAGTGGGATAACCTCTTTTTATTTATGGCTGTTTTCGTATAGATTGTTGCTTTTAAATTCGCAGCCTGAATACACTTCGCTTTCCGTGGGCGAGCGTCGAGCCTCCTCGTCGCATACGCTCCTGTGGGGTCTCGTCTTTCTCGCATTCCCACAGGAGTCTACGTGTATTCAGTCTGCTGAGTACTTCTTCTCCAATTTTTCATGTGAAAAACAACAAACTTTGAGAAAACAGCCTTATTTATTTAGAGAAAAATAATCTTTTAAAAACTGGCGGTGGCTTTTAACCATTTTTTCCGGTAATTCGTCTTGGGCAAAATAAGTTAAATCTATTGCCTCCTCTTTATTTAGCTGCAGAGAACCGCTGTATGTATTGGTGTAATAGGCAGCTGTGACAGAATAAAAAGGATCGCCATTTGCGGCAACGGTATAATATTGTTTTCCAGAATATACTTGCAGTAATTGTAGGCCAGATACTTTTAATCCTGTTTCCTCATACACTTCTCTTATCGCCGTTTCTTCTGTTGATTCTCCAGGTTCCATTAGTCCGCCAGGAAGCCCCCAAACTCCATGTGGATGTGTTCGCTGCTGTAACAAGATTCTCTTTTTTTCGTCTAAAATAATAACAACTGATCCGACAAGAATGACGGGCATTTTCCCGATTAATTTTCTTAATTGTTTAATATAATCCAATCCATTCATTCCTTTCCCCCTCTTTTGTCATATTTTACATAAAAAAAGGAATTTTTAAAACTTTTTTGAATGTAATTCGTATATAAACGGAGGGGGGATATAAGTGAAAGTATTGAATGTAAACATTAACAAGGCTGGTTATGAAGGAAATAAAGATATCATTCATAACATTAATTTTGAATTGCAAAAAGGAGAACTGGTCGGATTAATTGGTTCAAATGGCGCCGGAAAAAGCACGACGATAAAAGGCATGCTTGGGCTATTAGCCCATATGGATGGAAAAATAGATATAATGGACCATACATACAGCTATATACCAGAAAGGCCAGTATTTTATGATGAATTAACGTTATGGGAGCACTTAGACTTTATCGCTGCTGTAGAAAAGTTAGAGGACGCAGCCTATCGAACGGATGCAGAACGATTATTAAAAAAGTTTTCGTTGCAGGACCATATCCATCAATTTCCGCAAACTTTTTCAAAAGGAATGCAGCAAAAAGCAATGCTTGTGCTGGCATTCATTACAAAACCGGACTTTTACATCATTGATGAACCATTTATGGGATTAGATCCAATGGCAATGAAGCTGCTATTGGAATATATACAAGAAGAAAAAAACAGGGGTGCTGGCATTATTATGTCCACACACGTACTGGATACAGCAGAGAAAATTTGTAATCGGTTTTTAATGATTCATAATGGAGCAATCGTTGCCAATGGAACACTGAGTGACTTTAGAGAAACATGTGGACTGGAAGATGCTTCTTTATTTGATTGCTTTCATCATATTGCGGGAGAGCCAGTCCATGAATAGTTTTCACCTTTTTTTCAGTCGTTTTAGGAAAAATAGTCGCTATCAATACAATGTGATAAAAAGAATTATGGATTGGACGATTATTCTTTACCTTGTTGTTCCATCCGTTGTCATTTTTGCATTTATTTACCGATCGTGGTGGAAAGCTACGCCATCATGGATGGAAAGTATTTTATTACCATTAGTTTTTTTGTTTTTTTATTGTTTTACTTGGTTTGGAAAAATCCGTACATTTGTACTTGAGGCAGACAAAGTTTTTTTAATAAAGGATTCCCAGCTTTTTTATGGAATAAAAAAATGGGGCTATTTGTATTCCTGCTTGACGAATTTTATTGGAACGGCAGTATTCATCTGTTTATTCCTTCCTTATTTTGTTGTTGTTTCTCATTGGAGCTTGATACAAGCAGTACAACTTTTGCTCGCCGTGTATATTGTAAGGTTATGGATTATCCTTTTTAAGCTGTTTCTTTTACGGATAAGAAATAAATTTTTGAATATTGTCTGCACCATTTTTGCTTTTTTTATTGGACTGTCTATTTGGAATATATTTATTTCATTTCATCCAATCGTGTTATTGCTGCTATTAATGATGTTTATTTTTCATCCAATCTTGTATTTTTATCAAATAAAAAGAAAGAGCTCCTTTGATCAGGAAGTAGTAGAGGAGAAAAAAGCAAAATTAGGATTTACTTCACTGATTTTACAGCTTTCTATGCAGGTGGAGAAACCTTCCTATTCTACGAGGGAAAAACCATTTTTTAATCGGAATTCGCGGAGAATATTTAAAAAACGTACCGGTGTTACAGGGTTTTTAGAATTATTTATAAAAGTGTTGATTCGCAATCCTTCCTATTGGTTTAGTTATATTCAAATTATTTCTTCTTTATCAGTAGCGATGGTTCTGCTGCCTGTTTTATGGTTGAAAATAAGTATTTTCTTTTTCTTTATTATCATTTTATCGATTTGGTGTCATACAATTTGGGAAAAGATAATGAATGCAACACCTATTTTTAACAGATATAAAAACGAAGATAGTTATTATGTTGCAAAAAAATGGGCAAGCACCTTATTAACGGTATTAGCAATTTTGATTGGACTGTTCTTTTTTTATTGCAGAACGTTTTTGTTTTTTTGACCGTTGATAAAGCGCTCATTTCACTTAACAATCGATTTGTGGTATGTTTACTGAATTGTACTCGAAAACCTTATTTTAGGAGGATAAAATGAATACGATAGATTGGTCAAAAGAAGTAAATAGTCGAAAAGATAATTTAATAAAAGATTTACAAGGGCTGCTGCAAATCAAAAGTGTGTTAGATGAAGAGAATGCGACAGAAGAAGCACCGCTGGGAGTTGGCGTAAAACAAGCATTATCTTATTTGCTTGAATTAGGAAAAAAAGATGGTTTTGAAGTAAAAAATGTAAAAAATCTTGCTGGGCATGTGCAATTTGGTACAGGGAAAGAAAGTTTAGGCATTCTTTGTCATGTCGATGTTGTTCCAGAAGGTGATGGCTGGACAAGTAATCCGTTTGCTGCAGAAATACGTGATGGGAAAATATATGCGAGAGGCGCATTGGATGATAAAGGTCCTACAATGGCAGCATATTATGCGATGAAAATAGTAAAGGAATTAAATCTTCCTATAAAGAAAGAAGTCAGGATGATTATTGGCACGGATGAAGAAAGTGAATGGCGTTGTGTAGATGCTTATTTTCAAGAGGAAAAAATGCCGACAATGGGGTTCGCACCAGACGCTGATTTTCCGATTATTTTTGCAGAAAAAGGTATTGCTGATTTTGATATTGTGCAAGTTCGAGAAAAGGCAGAGCTGGAAAAAGAAGCATTGATAGAAGTTATGTCATTTAGTGCTGGAAGAAGATATAATATGGTGCCAGATTATGCAAAAGCGGTTTTACATAGCAAAAATAAACAGGAAGTGATCCAGCGTTTTCATGACTATTTAACAGAGCAAAATGTCACAGGTCGTGATATGGTTGAGAACGGTGAATTGATACTAGAGATGGATGGAGTTTCCGCACATGGTTTAGAGCCTGACAATGGGGTGAATGCAGGGTTGAAGCTTGCTGCATTTCTAGCGGCATTATCTCTTGATGAAAAGGCTGCACCTTTTTTTACTATTCTTGCTGATTACTTTACAGACGAAACAAGAGGGAGTAAATTAGGAATAGCGTTTCACGATGATATAACAGGGGATTTAACGATAAATGTTGGGAAATTGCATTATACAAATGAAAACGGTGGAAGATTAGGTCTTTCCTTACGCTATCCAGTCACAAATAATATGGACGAAACAAAACGTTATCTCGATGAATTATTAGATAGAGATGGATTTTCGATTGAACATTATTCAAATTCAAAACCGCATTATGTCGAAAAAGACTCGCAGTTAATTAAAACTTTAAGCAAGGTCTATGAGGAACAAACGGGTGAAGAAGCGGCATTAATATCAATTGGTGGAGGAACGTATGCCCGTTCTTTAGAAAAAGGTGTAGCATTTGGACCACTTTTTCCGAATAGAGAAGATATTGCCCATCAAAAAGATGAGTACATGTATATTGAGGATATCGTAAAAGCAACCGCTATTTATGCTCAAGCAATATATGAATTGGCTAAATAAGGTGAAACTACTATCAGTGAGGGTCTTGCTGTCAAGAGTAGAATACATCTAGAGACTAAAGGGGGAGAGAGAATGAGTACTGTATTAATGAATGGAGTATTTATTCCAAGAGAAGAAGCAAAAGTAGATATAGAAGATCGAGGTTATCAATTTGGGGATGGAATCTATGAAGTGATTCGTGTTTATAATGGCAAAATGTTTACTGCTAAAGAACATTTTGAGCGATTGCAAGCAAGCTGTGAAAAAATTAATATTCCAATTTCTTTTACTGTCGATAATTTAACGTTTTTATTAGAGGAGTTAATAAAAAGAAATGCTTTACATAATGGGATTATTTATATGCAATTTACAAGAGGAACTAGTCCAAGAAATCATGCGTTTCCAACAAAGGAGATTGCACCAACTTTTGTTGCTTATACAAAAGAATTAAACCGTCCTGTAACTAATTTAAGCAATGGTGTTACGGCAATTACTGTAGAAGATATTAGATGGTTTCGATGTGATATTAAAAGTTTAAATTTACTTGGAAATATCATGGCAAAACAAAAAGCGGCAGAAGCCGGTTGTTTTGAAAGCATTCAATACCGTGATTTAACGGTAACAGAAGGAAGCTCCTCGAATATATGGGTTGTAAAAGATCAAGTGATTCGAACACATGAAGCAAATCAATATATCTTAAACGGAATTACAAGACAAAAAATCGTGGAAATATGCCAAAAACAAGGAATGGAAGTAAAGGAAGAAGCTTTTTCTATTGAAGATTTAATCGACGCAGATGAAGTGTTTCTTTCCAGTACAACTTCAGAAGTAACGCCGATCATAACGATAAATAATGTTCCCGTGGCAACTGGTGAAGTAGGAGAAATAACTAGAAGATTGCAAGATTATTTCAAAGAAGAAATTATAGCACAATGTGGAGAGTTAGAATAATAATTCAGTAAGCTTTATTGGATTTTAAGAAAAATGTCCTTCATCAGAGTGATGAAGGACAAATCTTCATTCGAGTTTTTCGGTGATTTGTGGGTGAAAAAACTTGTGAATGAACAAGTGATTTATTTTTGTAATTCCTGATTTTCCCCCCACAAGTAACCCCATTTTAATTATAAGAGGATGTTTTTTTCATTTGCTTCTTTTATCCATGCTGGAAATTCATTTAATAATTTATCATACAATTCGTTATCTTGAATCTTTTCTATATCTTCTATATGAAAAAAATTAGCATTATCCACATAGCGCCCTTCCATTGTATCGAGTTTTTCGAATACTTCAAAATTACTGTTTCCTATACCGACAAATTGCCAAAATATAGCTTTATCAGAAGAAGAAACAATTGGTTTTTTAATCGTACGTTTACAGCCGCCATCATTAATAAATACGATAAATGCCGGATCCGGACTTCTATCGTCTACTGTGTATTTTGCAATAACATCTTCCATTACTGGAGGCTCATCATTGCGTCCAAATTTATGAATAAGTGGATTATTCAGTATATAAGTATTAACATAGTCTGTAAAATCTAATTCTGTAACTGGTTTTAAACGGGAATATTCGTTATCATATACCCAGACATCAAGAGAACCATCATCATCAAACTGACTTGCTACTGCTAAAATTCGTTCTACAACCTTTTGAACCGTTCCATTCTTATAAAGTGATCGCATCGAACCGGAAATATCCAAAACTAGTCCAACTCTCGCTTTTACATGTTGTAGCTTCTTTTTTTCCAAAACGATTGTAGCAGAAGTTTACTCTTTTTTATTTATAAGGCTATTTTAAAGCTCATTGTTGATTTTGGCACTATGTTGATTGGAGTGGAAGGCGTGAGACTCCTGCGGGAAAAGCGAGTCAGAGGGAGACCCCACAGGCGGACAGTGAGGTCACTGAAAAAGTGGATGCTATAAAATATAGGTAGTGACAATTCAAGCAACTCAGAGGTTTTCGTTCGGTTTTCCGAGGCTTACCACACGCTTTCCGCGGGGCGAGCGCCAAGCCTCCTCGTCGCTTTGCTCCTGTGGGGTCTCGCCTGTCTCGCTAATCCCGCAGGAGTCGTGCGGACGCCTCTCCTAACCAACATGATGGTCGTTTTCAAACTCTCTATACCAATTTCCCCCTAATAAATTTAAGTGTTTCACCTATAATTTATATAATAAAACACTTTTTCAGTGGCCTCCGCACAGTGCCGAGGAGGCTCCCGGACCGCCCGCGGAAAGCGAACGCCTGGAGCGGAAATCAACAGGCAAGTTTAACAGAGCCATTTATAAAAAAGAATTTTAATTGAGAAAAGTCGTTAATTTTCTTAGGAAGGTTTAATTATTCTTTTTTGTTTGTTAAAAAAATTGGAGAAATCCATTACATAAACACATCACTCGATAAATACCTTTCTCCTGTATCACATACGATAAAAACAACAATATCTTCTGGAGACAGTGTTTTGGCAACTTCTGCTGCGGCAAAACAAGCAGCACCTGAAGAAGGGCCAACTAAAATTCCTTCCTCTTTTGCTAGTCTTTTTGTATACTCATACGCCTCTTCATCTTTAATTAAATGAATTTTATCATAAACATTTTGATTTAATATTTCTGGAATAAACCCTGGGCTTGTACCAACAAGTTTATGAAGTCCCGGTTTTCCGCCGGATAATACAGGAGAGCCAGCAGGTTCTACAACATGAACCGAAAGCTCTGGATAATGTTCTTTTAAAACTTCTCCAGTTCCTGTAATTGTTCCGCCAGTCCCTGCTGTTGCAACAAAGGCAGCCAGCGGTTTCTTTAATTGTTCCATCGCTTCGATAATTTCTACAGCAGTAGTATGTCGATGAGCGTCTGGGTTATGTACATTATTAAACTGCATCGGGACAAAGCTGTTTGGAATCTCTTTTGCTATTTGCAAAGCTTTTTTGATAGAGCCAGGCATTTTTTCGTCACCAGGAGTTAAAACAACTTCCGCACCGTATGCTTTTAAAATATTTATTCTTTCTTTTGTCATCGTATCCGGCATCACAAGAATGGCTCGATATCCTTTTGCTGCTGCATTCATGGCAAGACCAATGCCTGTATTGCCGCTTGTAGGTTCAATAATCGTTGCTCCAGGCATTAATTTTCCTTCTTTTTCTGCTTCGGCAATCATATGATAGGCTGCCCGATCCTTTACACTTCTGCTTGGGTTGAAATATTCTAGCTTTGCATAAATGCTTGCACCCCCTTCTTTTCCAATAGAGTTCAGTTTTACTAATGGAGTATTGCCGATTAATTGAGCGATATTTTCATAAATTTTCATGATAAGCTTCCTTTCCTTTAAAAATATAAAGTAGCAGAGCATTAGAAATGCGTGTTTTGATACATCCATAAATAGACGAATAGAGAAAAAACTACTAAAATCATAGTTACAGTTAAAGGAAAACGCCCTTTAACCATTAATATAGTTATGGCTGATGTTAATGATAAAAAATAAAGCAACGATTAAAGGATTAAAATAAACGATAATGGATATATAATAGCATTATAACTTGTGCACTAAATGAACGATATGAATAATGTGAAGAAAATAAAGGAAAGGTGTTTATATGTCTAAACAGCCTCATTATTTTATAGCAGTGATTTTGCCTTCAGAAGTAAAAGAAAAAATAAATGAAGCGAAAGAAGAATGGCAGCGTTCTTTTCCCTTTAAGAAGTGGGTACACCCATCTGATTATCATCTTACCTTAGCTTTCCTAGGATCTTCTTCTATGGAGCAATTGCAAACTTTAATCAATCTGACCAATAAGCAAATTCAATCAAAACAAGCATTTTATTTACAGATTCATAAATTAGGGATTTTCGGGAATCCAAATAAACCAAAAATATTTTGGTTAGGGGTAAACGAGAGCAAACCATTACATATGCTAAGAAACGATGTATATGATGTATGCAAAAGTGCTGGATATATATTAGAATCAAGAGCCTTTCATCCACACATTACATTAGCAAGAAAATGGAGTGAAGGAGATTTTCCTAAGCAATTGCTAGACGAAGAAGCTCTTTCTCTAGAGAAAGAATTATTATTTGAAGTGAAAAGCATTCAGCTATTCCAAACACATCTTGACAAAGTTCCGAAATACGAGGCCATTCATACTTTTAACTTTTAAAAAAAGAAGGTGGACAGCAAAGGGGGAAAAGGGTTGGCACAGTTAATCAAACTAAAAGATTATATTTCGCGATATGAACAAAATATTATTGTCTATCCATCACGGTTTGTTCGTCTAAAAAAGCAAAAATGGGAAGGGGTAAAAACTTCCTTTGAAGCAGGAGAACGAGCGTCTGAATATGTAGAAGAACCTTCTCTAATTGGAGCAAAATCGAATGAAGAAAAAACATCTATTTTCTCAAAGCTAAAAGGAATTATGAAAAGAAATACAAACGCCGATGAATGGTTGGAAAAAAGAGAAATAAAAGAAAATCAACTAGAGGAATTAGAAGAAGATGAGTTGGCATTTGATTATCAACCAAATAATTATTTTGCACCAAAAAATATTGAAGAAGTAAAAAGGCAATTTTTAAATCAACTTTTTCAATTTCAAATGAAATGGGCAAGTTCGACATTAACAGAAAAATCGATAGTAAAAAAAGAAATGTACTATGACGAAGTATTAAAATATTATCTGCAACGATTTCCAGATACATATTTAGTCCTTTATAAGCCAGTATTTTTACTGCAGCAAGCTCCAGTTGAGTTGGATACCATTATTATTACACCTACGGAAATATGGTGCATTACACTGCTAGAAGCAGAAGATTCAGCTGTTTTTGTTGGTTCTAATGAAAAGTTCTGGACAAAAAAAAGGGAAGAAAATGAGAAAAAAATCCTTAGTCCTGTCATAACTATTAACAGAACGGAAAAGATTATAAAAAGCATTTTAAAAAAATACGACATTCATTTACCTGTACAAAAAGCGATTCTTTCAAGAAATGGCTATATTGATTATCCAATGTCTCCATTTGATATAAAAACCATTGAAAAACGCAATTATGATGAGTGGTTTCAAATGATGCGCAACAATCGCTCACCGATAAAAGCCATCCAGCTAAAAACAGCAGAAAGTCTATTGCATCATTGCTTAACAACTTGTATGAAAAGATATGAGTGGGATAGTAGTGAAGAGTAAAGTTTGAAGGGACTTTTTTTGGCAAGCAGAAACTGCAGGAAACAGGGCAGAATCTACATTACTAAAAGCTGTTTTCTCAAAGTTTGTTGTTTTTTACGTAAAAAAATGGGAGAAGAAGTACTCAGCAGGCTGAATACACGTAGACTCCTGTGGGAATGCGAGAAAGACGAGACCCCACAGGAGCGTATGCGACGGCACTGAAAAAGTGTTTAATTAGATAAATTATAGGTGAAACACTTAAATTTATTAGGGTAAAAATGGTATAGAGAGTTTGAAAACGACCATCATTTTGGTTAGGAGAGGCGTCCGCACGACTCCTGCGGGATTAGCGAGACAGGCGAGACCCTGCAGGAGCGTAGCGACGAAGCGGCTCGGCGCTCGCCCCGCGGAAAGCGTGTGGTAAGCCTCGGAAAAACGAACGAAAACTTCTTCGTTGCTTGGATTGTCATTACCTATATTTTATAGCATTCACTTTTTCAGTGGCCTCAGCGTATGCGACGAGGAGGCTTGACGCTCGCCCACGGAAAGCGAAGTGTATTCGGGCTGCGAGTTTAAAAGCGACAATCTACACGAAAACAGCCTTACTAAAAAACAGTAGTCTTTCTCCTAAGAGGAAAAACTAAACAGAAAAAATTCGGTTTTTGTTCCAATATGAAGAATTTAGGTTATATCTAAAGGAGTTGAAGCTGTTGTTATCGATAAAGCGTACATTTTTTGCTTATTTAGATGAACTAACCAGTATTACGATTTTACTTCCTTATTCTTATCACAGCGGCGAATCAACCTGTTTTTTCCTAATAGAGGACAATAGAAAAATCTCCATATCTATTGAATCAAAAGAAAGCATAAAGGACTTTTTGAAATACATATGCAAAGTTCCGGTTAATGTTGAGATAGGGAAAAACTATGTGATTGAAGATGAACATAAAGGAAAGACAGATTTACAGGTTGGTGCGGTTATTCGAACAAAGGAATTTGATGAACTTTTTTATTATTCTGGACCTTTAGGTGTAGATTATTCTCCTGATAAATGTGATTTTTCTTTATGGGCTCCCACCGCTCAACAAGTAAAATTAATCATCCAAGACCCACAAAAAACAGTTGATGAAAGAAAAGAAATAGACATGATTCGAATAGAAAAGGGAGTGTGGACGACTACTGTTGCGGAACAATTGGAGGGCTTTTATTACACTTATCTCGTTCTGATCAATTTAGAATGGAGAGAAGCGGTTGATCCATATGCAGTTGCAGTCAGTGCGAATGGATTAAAAGGGGCAATTGTTGATTTGTCAAAAACAATGAGAATAAAGCCAAGCTTACCTCCATTAACACACATAGTCGATAGTGTTATATACGAAACACATATCAGGGATTTTACGATTCATGCAAACAGTGGCGTTCAAATGAAAGGAACTTATCTCGGAGCGGCAGAACTGCATACAACAACGGATGCAGGTGACATAACAGGACTTTCTTATGTGAAGGAGCTAGGTGTTACACATATAGAGTTTCTTCCTGTTCATGATTTTGAAGAGATCGATGAACTTAAAGACGTAAAAGAATACAATTGGGGCTATAATCCATCCCATTACAATGTGCCCGAGGGCAGCTATTCGCTGAATCCCCACAATCCTTATGCTAGAATTGATGAATTAAAAACGATGATTCAAGTAGTTCAGCAACAAGGATTAAGAGTCATCTTAGATGTGGTGTATAATCATGTGTACAAAAAAGAAGAGTCTTCTTTCGAAAAAATCGTTCCCGGCTATTTCTTCCGCTATGATGCATTTGGCATGCCCTCGAATGGAACGGGAGTAGGAAATGACATCGCATCAGAGCGGTTAATGGTAAGAAGGTTTATCGTGGATTCAGTACGGTATTGGTTGGAGGAATACAAGGTAGACGGACTTCGATTTGATTTAATGGGTATTTTGGATATTGCAACGATGAACCAAATTCGTAAGCTTTGTGATCAGTATGATGCAAATTTCTTAATAATTGGCGAAGGGTGGAATTTACAAACCGCTCTGCCAGAATCGCAAAAAGCGATTATTCTTAATCAAAAAGAACTGCCTCGTATTGCACAATTTAACGATCGATTCAGAGATAAGATAAAGGGAAGCACGTTTCAATTAGGTCATAAAGGGTTTGCTTTAGGTGGAGTGGAACAAAACATCGATGAATTATTGTCTGGCAGTATTGGTCTTTTGCGTCCTTTAGATGGTCTCTTCTCAGAACCGGATCAAACGGTTAATTATGTCGAGTCACATGATAATCACACATTATGGGATAAAATTAATATTTCTTTTCCAGATTTGTTAGAGGAAAAAAAGCAGAAAAAACATCGATTAGCGACTACCCTTGTGCTGCTAAGTCAAGGAATTCCTTTTTTACACAGTGGCCAAGAATTTTTCCGTACAAAACAAGGAGTGGAAAATAGTTATCAATCACCAGATAATATTAATCAGTTAGATTGGGATCGAATGATAAGGTACCGAAAAAATGTGGAGTATATAAAAGGGATTATTGCATTTAGAAAAGCGAATAGTGCCTTTCGTATGCAGACAGCTGAACAAATAAGAAAGCATATAAAAATTTCCCAAACGTCTAATGACGTGATCGAATATAAATTAGAGAATATAGAGAAATTTAGTTATTGGAAAGAAATCATTGTCTATATTAATGCAAATGATAACGAAGTCCAATGCCCTGCCCCATCTGGAAAATGGAAAAAGCTGATAGAAGACGAAAGAGTATATGATCATAATCCGATGGAAATAGATGAAAAGATCATTATTTATCCTATTAGCGTTACAGTAATTGGAAAATTATCATCTTAAATAAAAAGAAATTTTTGAAAAATAATATTAAATAACAGATTCACTTGACTATAAAATGAAAAAAGAGATAATATTTAAAGTGATAGCTATTGTTTTCAGTTACTGATTGAATAGCTGTTTTTTTACTTTTATTCATAAAAAAGATGATTAATCATGGATGACATAGTGTAATTTTACTTATTGATGATGTATAAAATGGTGCTTTATAGTGCGTATTCAAAAAAGAGGTAAACAGAGCGGAGAAGGTCGAGGTGTGGAAGTCATAAGCTTCGAGCGTAGGTGGTACATTGACGAGGACTGAAGTGCCACTGGATGAAGAGATGTGCAAGCTTGGGTTCCTGGACTTTTTGAACAACCTCTTAATAAGACACACCATTTTTGTTTGTTCTTCCTACAACATAGGGTACAAAAGATTCAAACAGGGATTCCTTAACCCTATCAAACTAGGGAGCATAATATATAGTAGGTGAACAATTTTGGAACATTTATTAGGACAAGAATGGAAAATAACCCCTGCAGGCGGAGAAACAGGTGAAGCATTTTTTGCCCAAAATAAAGGACAAAAATTATTTTTAAAGAGAAATTCATCTCCTTTCTTAGCTGTGTTATCTGCAGAAGGAATTGTCCCAAAACTTGTTTGGACAAAGAGGTTTGAAAATGGAGATGTATTTACAGCTCAACAGTGGCTTATTGGCAGAGAGTTTAGTCATTCTGATATGACGGATGAACGGGTAGCGATGCTGTTAAAAAAAATTCATACTTCTAAGCCGTTATTAGAGATGTTAAAAAGACTCGGTAAAACATCTCTGCTGCCAAGCATGATTTTTGCAGTGATTAATGCGGAGTTAGATGAAGAACTTTTAAATCAGCCTATCATTAGCGAATCCATCCATTATTTAGAAAGAAATTTGCCTTTTATGAAAATGGAAGAGCATGTTGTTTGTCATTGTGATGTAAATCATAACAACTGGCTGCTGTCAGAAGACAACCAGTTGTATTTGATTGATTGGGATGGAGCTATGATTGCAGATCCGGCGATTGATGTAGGGATGCTGCTGTATTGGTATATTCCGAAAGAAAAATGGGAAGATTGGTTGACGAAATATGGATATGAGCTAAACGAGCAGTTGCTGCTTAGAATGAAATGGTATGTTGTTGCTCAAACACTTAACTCTATTCAATGGTATAAAAAGAAAGCTCGCTTTACGGAAATGGAAAAATGGATTCAGTTCTTACATGATATGGATTAATTAAGATAATGCATTAATATTATCTACCCATTGTGAAAGCTGTCCTTGGTAAGAGCCAATATGATCATTAATATTGGAAGATTGAATTCCTTTTTGACTGTATTGATGGATTTCTTCCAATGTTGGAAGAATGTTTTGATCGATATTTCCATTTTCTTTTAAAGAAGTAATGAGTCTTTCTAATTGTTCACATTCGGAAACAGATCCGCAACAATCAGATTGATGATTATTTAAAATATCTTTTAATAAATTTATTTGATCTTCATGATTGATTGGCATGCTTTAAACACCCTTTCTGCAGGTTCATATAAAATGGGTTGCAAATTCAAATTTACGAGTAAAGGAATTCACTTATAGGTTGTGAATTCTTTTTTTCTTTATACTTTTTTATTATTTGTAAAATTATCCTTGCTTATTTTAATGGGGAAAAAAAGGGACTTGCATGAAACTTAGAAGCATGTTATTGTTTGAACGATAAGTGGAAGAAGGCAAAAGAACAGTTAAAGGTAGTTTATAAAAGTTCATAAAAACTTCTTATTTTATTATATTCTTTATTTTTATAATAAAACTAAGAGGTGATATAAATGAGATACTATTCAATAGATGAGTTTACTAAATGGATAGGAAAAACAGCACAGACATTAAGTAAATGGGATAAACAAAATACTTTCAAACTACATCATGTGATAGAAGGGGATTGTACCATTAGTTTAAAACAAGAAGTTGATGGAAAGTGATCCTTGCAAAGAAAATAAGGATAAAACCAACTAAGAAGCAGGAACATCAGCTTTGGAATTCAGCAGGAACAGCTCGTTGGGCGTATAACTGGACATTAGGGAAACAAGAAGAACATTATAAGAACGGTGGTAAATTTATATCTAATGATACCCTGCGTAAAGAATTGACTGTTTTAAAACAAACGGAAGAATATGCTTGGTTGTATGATGTATCAAATAATATTACAAAACAAGCAATTAAAGATGCTTGTGATGCGTATAAGAAATTCTTTAATAATCAAGCAAATAAACCACGTTTCAAAAGCAGGAAGAAATCAAAACCATCTTTTTATAATGACCCTATCAAGTTAAAAGTCAAAAAGAATAAAGTATTAATTGAAAAAGTTGGCTGGATTAAAACATCTGAACTTTTGCCAATAGGTGTAAAGTACTTCAACCCAAGAATCAATTTTGATGGTAAGTACTGGTATCTGTCTGTAGGGATGGAAGAAGAAACACAACCAACAGAATTAACAGATGTTTCACTTGGAATTGATGTAGGTGTAAAAGAACTAGCAGTATGTTCAGATGGTAGAAAATTTAAAAGTATTAGCAAAACAAAAGCAGTAAAGAAGGCAGAGAAACGCCTTCGCAGGTTACAGCGTCAAGTTTCTCGGAAATATGAGATGAATAAGGAGGGAGACCGTTTCGTCAAAACCAGCAACATTATAAAAATCGAAAGGAAAGTGCGGAACCTATATAGAAGATTATCGAATATCAGAACCAATCATCTTCATCAAACGACAAACGATATCGTGAAAACCAAACCATATCGAATTGTAATGGAAACCTTGAATATTAAAGGAATGATGAAGAATAAATATTTGGCAGAAGCGATTGCCAAACAAAGCTTATACGAATTCAAACAGCAAATCCAGTATAAATGTGAGAAGCATGGCATTGAATTTGTGGAGGCTGATAAATGGTATCCATCTTCTAAAATGTGTTCATGTTGTGGAAGTGTTAAAAAAGACCTAAAGCTATCTGACCGAGTGTATCAATGTGATTGTGGTCTTATAGTGGATAGGGATTTGAATGCATCTATCAACTTGTCACATTATCAATTAGCAAATTAACACCAAAACGTTACTTGCTAATATGTAGGGTTCGTTGTATCCGAATTTACGCCCTCAGAGTGTCATATCAAACGAAAGTAGCTTCGGCAAAATTGGGCACGAAGAACAGGGAAATAAACAAACTTTATAGATTTTTATAAGGTTTTGGCAACGGAGAGTCAAAATGCGATTAAGACATAAACCATGGGCGAAGGACAAGCTAAGTTCATATCCACAATATGTTGTCCAAAATCCTGAAGAAAATAAAGGGAAATGGCAACATATTTTTGAACAAGAAGGACCCATTCATATAGAGGTTGGAACAGGAAAAGGCCGTTTTATCAGCGAAATGGCAAAAGCAAATCCAACAGTTAATTATATCGGAATTGAATTACAGGAAAGTG
Source organism: Niallia yueguangensis (assembly GCF_052663115.1). Classification (NCBI taxonomy): domain Bacteria; kingdom Bacillati; phylum Bacillota; class Bacilli; order Caryophanales; family Bacillaceae; genus Niallia; species Niallia yueguangensis. Next base: position 76,670 of record NZ_JBQTCX010000013.1, on the reverse strand, counting down.
TCATTGTATCTGCGTTAGATCGATTAATTGAAGCAGATGTACCTAATGTCAAATTAATGAATAGCAATGCAGCTGATTTAACCACATTTTTTGCTGATGGAGAAGTAGACCGTGTTTATTTAAATTTCTCTGATCCTTGGCCAAAAACAAGGCATGAAAAAAGAAGATTAACGTATAAAACATTTTTAAAAACATATGAAGAAATTCTTGTCAAAAATGGAGAAATTCATTTTAAAACAGATAATCAAGGGTTGTTTGAGTATTCATTACAAAGTTTTTCAGAATATGGTTTATTGTTGAAGTATATTAGTCTTGATCTTCATCGAAGTGATTTCGAAGCGAATATTATGACGGAATATGAAGAGAAATTTTCTAATAAAGGAAATAGAATATATCGAAGTGAAGTTCAATTTCAATAAATAATTAGTATTAGATGGACGGGTACCTTTTATAGATACTCGTTTTTTTATTGGGTATAATGAAAACGAATGGAGGGAGACTAAATATGGATTCTTTACAATTAGATACGATTACATTAACTTGGTTAAATGGTGGAAATACGGGGATGGATGGTGGTGCAATATTTGGTGTCGTACCAAAACCGTTATGGTCTAAAAAGTATACATATAATGAAAAAAATCAAGTGGAAATTCGAACAGATCCGATTTTTGTCTTATGGAATGGGAAAAACTTTTTAATTGATGCAGGAATCGGAAAAGGCAAATTAACAGAAAAACAGCTTAGAAATTACGGAGTAACAGAAGAGTCAGAACTGGAAATAGAATTACAAACATTGGGGCTTGTTCCTGAAGATATTGATTATGTCCTAATGACACATATGCATTTTGATCATGCATGTGGATTGACCACTTTAAAAGGTGAATCTTATACATCAACATTTCCTCATGCGAAAATTATTACTTCTGCAAAAGAATGGAACGAAATGAAAAATCCGAATATTCGTTCAAAAAATACGTATTGGGAACAAAACTGGAAAGCGATTGAACATCAAGTAGAAACCTTTGAAAAAGAATGGACATTTGGCCCGTTTCAGCTTATCCATACGGGCGGACATAGTGATGGCCACTCCATACTAATCATTAAGGATGAGAAACAAATCTGTTTACATATGGGAGACATATTGCCGACACATGCCCATCAAAATGTACTATGGGTAACAGCATATGATGATTATCCATTGGATTCTATCAGCCAAAAACAAAAATGGATAAAATGGGGAGTGGAACAAAAAGTTTGGTTCACTTTTTATCATGATGCTGTATATCGTGCATTGAAGTGGGATGTTGATGGGAAAATTGCAGACAGTTTTTTAATAAATAGCAAAATGTCGAAATGATTATTTGAAATAAAAAATAGTTCTTTTTTTAGAATTAGGCTACCATGAAAAGAAGTTCCGCAGTGTGAATACACTACGCTTCTTGCTTAGCGAGCGTCGAGCCGCTTCGTCGCTACGCTCCTGCAGGGTCTCGTCTGTCTCGCTTTCCCGCAGGAGTCTTCGTGTATTCACGCTGCTCTGCGCTATAAATGTGAAGACTGCTTCTTTCCATGCGCCATGGTGCGAATTTTATTAGCATGGGTGTCTTACCTTAAAAATAAACCCTATTAAAAGCTTCGCATTGCTGCACTCTTGAAGGGTCTCGCCTGCTTCGCTTTCCCGCAGGAGTCGAGCGAACGCTTCTCCAAACAAAAAAAAGAGCTGTTTTTTATTCTTAGTCAGTAATCGGATGATAATCCAGAATACGACCTGTTTTACTGTCGGCAATAAATTCAATCTGTTCCACTCCATTTTGTTTCTTTGTGGTAATGCCGCCTTTATACACATAGTAAGAAGCATTAGCTTGTTCATAAAGTTCCTTTTGCATATTAATCCAAGAACCTGTAATTGGAGCTTGCTCTTTCCATTGTTTTTTTACCATATTTAAAACATCATCGCTAGAAAGGGAATTGTTTTTTGCGACTACTTCTGTTGCAATATAAGCAGTCGTGATGCCGACTCCAATTCCTGCTAAAAAAGACTTCCAGTTCATTATGATATTCCCTCCATTTCCCTTCTTTTATTATAGCCAAAATTGTATAGACAAGTGAATAAAACAATAAAAATCATATATGCTATTGGTCTAAAAAAGCAAATAGTGGTAACCAATTTAATATTTCGGTAAAATAAAGGATAACTTCCTACGGTTACTAAAAATAGAATAACCTTTTTTAAAAAGCTAAGAAGGATAAAATTTTTCAACTTAGCTAACTGTCTAGCTTCGGCGCTGAGCAAGGCGCATGCACTTTTCTGACTCATCATAGTTTAAAAAGATATACATAAAAATCATAGGAAAGAAGGAGCTGTAAAGATGAATGAACAAACTTTAGAGTTATTTCGAACGTTAACGGAACTGCGAGGTGCTTCTGGAAATGAGCATGAAGTTCGCCATTTTATGCGTGAACAATTAAGTTTGTACAGCGATGAAATTATTCAAGATAAACTTGGTAGTATTTTTGGCGTCAAAAAAGGAAAAGAAGACGATCCAACAGTAATGGTAGCAGGGCATATGGACGAGGTTGGATTTATGGTAACCTCTGTTACAGATAACGGCATGCTGCGTTTTCAGCCTTTAGGGGGATGGTGGAATCAAGTATTATTAGCACAGCGAGTGCAAGTAATGACTTATAACGGACCAATTATAGGGGTTATTGCATCTATTCCTCCCCATCTTTTAGATGAAGCACAGCGCAATAAACCGATGGAAATAAAAAATATGTTAATTGATATTGGGGCAGATGATAAAGAGGATGCATTATCGATTGGCATTAAACCAGGGCAGGCAGTTTTGCCGATTTGTCCTTTTACTCCGTTGGCAAATAAAAAGAAAATTATGGCGAAAGCATGGGATAATCGTTATGGTTGCGGTCTTGCGATTGAATTGCTGAAGGAGCTGCAAGGAGTAGATCTACCGAATAATTTATATTCTGGTGCGACTGTTCAAGAAGAGGTTGGCCTAAGAGGTGCTCAAACTGCAGCAAACATGATTAAACCAGATATATTTTACGCATTAGATGCCAGTCCTGCAAATGATACATCTGGGGATAAAAAGCAGTTTGGCCAGCTTGGAAAAGGTGTACTTCTTCGTATATTTGATCGAACAATGGTAACGCATAAAGGAATAAGAGAATTTGTTTTGGATACGGCAGAAAGTAATGATATCCCATATCAATATTTTGTTTCACCAGGTGGTACGGATGCAGGAAGAGTGCATCTGTCTAATGAAGGGGTTCCAAGTGCTGTAATTGGAATTTGCTCTAGATATATACATACAAGTGCATCTATTATTCACATTGATGATTATGCCGCGGCAAAAGAATTATTAATCAACCTTGTAAAATCAACCGATAAAGCAACAGTCGATTCAATTATATCGCTGTAATAAAGTGGAGAAATGAAAGATGAAAATATGTATAGGTACAAAAAATCCTGCAAAAGTGTCTGCAGTAAAGGAAGGTTTTCAATCATATGAAGATACGACTTTCCTTGCATTAAATATTTCTTCTGGTGTAAGGGAACAGCCGTTTTCGGATGAAGAAACGATTCAAGGAGCGATAAATAGAGCCAAAGGCGCAGTTCTTGAAGGGAATGGCGATGTTGGCATCGGCTTGGAAGGTGGTGTGCATCGCACAAAGGATGGTTTGCTTTTATGCAATTGGGGAGCGCTTGTTACAAAAGAGGGGCAGTCCTTTATAGTTGGAGGTGCACGATTGCCTCTGCCTAGTGAATTGGCGGAATATTTATTGGCAGGAGAAGAATTGGGGCCGGTTATGGATCGATATGCCAATAAGCATAATGTCCGTCATCATGAGGGTGCTATTGGAATTTTAACAAATGGAAAAGTCTCGCGTACTTCCATGTTTTTGCATGTCATTCATGTATTAATTGGACAGTATGAATATTTTAAACATAAAAAATAAGGTTAAAGAGAGAAGGCTGTCCAATTTGGACAGCCTTTGTTGCATAATCAATGATTTTTGCGTTTTATCTTTGGAGGAAAGCTTTATTTTTAGTGGAAATAAGCTTTTTTAAAGCGGATAAGAAATTTATTTTTTTTGGCGAAAAACTTGTCATACTATCATAGTCAGAATCGTTTTGTAAATTAAAATGATTTACTTCATTGTGAAGTTCATTGGAAATTTGATTAAGCTCAGTTGCTGCTTTTGTAATATTTTTTAATAGATAAACACTAATAATGGACAAGGCAATAATAAGGAAGATGCTAATTGATATGATGGTTATTGTATAAATAGTGTTTTGTTTTTTTTATTGTAAAAGCAATAGTAAGATTTTCTATCCAAAATTAGCTGGAGCATTTTATTAGGAAGTAAGAAAAAAATTTGATACTATCAAAAGATAATAATGCATGGTTAGGGAGGAAACAGAAATGAAAGAATTGCAATCACAAGAAGAGATAAAGGATTTACAAAACAGTAATCAAAAACATATATTTCTTTTTTCAGCAGAGTGGTGTGGGGATTGCCGCTTTATTGAACCTTTTATGCCAGAAGTGGAAGAAAAATATAGTGATTACACATTTGTTCATGTTGACCGAGATAAATTTATTGATACTTGTATAGAATTAGATGTTTTTGGGATTCCAAGTTTTATTGCCTATGAAAACGGAAAAGAATTAGGCCGCTTTGTCAGCAAGGATCGCAAAACACAAGAAGAGATAGAAAAATTTATTGAATCGTTATCATAAAAAATAGTAGGAAAGAGCAGTACTTCATAGGTATTGCTTTTTTTTTGCTTACATCTTTTGAAAACAAGGGATGTAGCCTTTATAATAAACAAGTGTTTCTAAAAATCGTATTGGTGAAATTTTTATATAGTGTTATTAGACACCAACTTATAAAGGGGAATGGTGCATAAATGAAAATGAATAGTAAAAAAATGAAAGAGTTATTAAAAACAAGATTAGATACAAGCGATAGGACGTTTACTTTTGATGCCAAAAAAGATCAAATTCGCATCGAGAGTAAAGAAACTGGAAAAGGTGTAACCGTAACACTTCCAGGTATTATTGCCAAATGGGAAGTGGAAAAGGATAAGGCGGTAGATGAAGTAGTTTATTATATTGAGCAAGGGTTGCAGGCAATAGAACAAGATACGGAATTAAAAGGAAAAGAAAAGAATATTTTTCCTGTTATTCGTTCTACTTCTTTCCCTGTGCAATCAAAGGAAGAAATTCCTTTCGTAACAGATGAGCATACAGCTGAAACAAGAATTTATTATGCGTTGGATATGGGGACAACATACCGTTTAATTGATGAACAATTAATGAAAAAGGAAAATTGGGAGCATCATCGAATAAAAGAAATTGCCCTTTTTAATGCTAGATCGTTATCGACCGTACTAAAAGAAGATACGGTGGCGGGGAATCGTTTTTATTTTCTTAACAGCAACGATGGATATGATGCAAGCAGAATACTAAATGATGCTTTTTTAAAGGAAATGAGTGAAAAGATAAAAGGAACGATGGCGATTGCAGTTCCTCATCAAGACGTATTAATTATAGCGGATGTTCAAAATGATACGGGCTATGATGTTTTAGCGCAAATGACAATGAGCTTTTTTGCTAGTGGTCGAGTGCCTATAACGGCATTATCCTTTTTATACGAGGAAGGCAGTTTAGAGCCTATTTTTATTCTTGGTAAAAATAAAAAGCAAGAAAAGAAATAAAATTTGTCTATAAAGTTTAATGAAATAGATTTTACTTTGAAAATAAAATGTAATATAAGAGAACTAAAATGAGGGTGGCTTCCAATAATCGTTTATCAAAACAGGTTGTATTCCATGAAGAAACATTCTTCTTGCGTCATACATCCTGCTTTTTGGAAAAACTTTTTTGGAAGTTATCCTTTTTTTAAAAAGATAAGAAAGCATAAAATTTCGGACCTAGTTTAGTGTCTAGCTCCGGCGCCTGCGCTTTTCTTATATGTTTAGAATCATGATAAAAAAATCGTAAAATATGGTACGATAAAGGAATAAAGTAAATGAAAATTAGTACGCCATTTGCTTTTTTTATTGGTAATATTGGAAAGAGAATGTACAGAAAGAGTGATTTAAATTGAATTGGTTCAAAAAAGTTTTAAAACAGATAATAAAAGATAATCCAAATGAATTGGACCAAGTGGAATCCTATATAGAAGAAAAGGATTCTGCCCCTTCGAATGAATGGAAAAAGGAAATCGATTCGAAGGTTATTTATCAATATCCAAAAGGAAAGTTTCGCTTCCCGGTTATTCCAGATAACACAACGGAAGAAAATAGAAGAGAAAACAGACAACGAGAGTTTACGAAAGAACGAAATAGACCGGTTTCTCAAACATCTAATATAGAGAGGAAACAACCACAAAATGAACCAGTCTTAAAAAATACTACTCCTAAGGAGAATCTGAATAAAATAAAAAAACCGTTTCGATTAACAGAAACAATCTCTCCTATATATGGATATAATAGACCGGTGCAAAAAGGAAAAACCCAAAATAATAAGGAAATAGTGGCACCAGTAAAGGAATATGTCGCTTCTATACAAGATAAAGATAAACAAGAAGAAAATTTCCTGTTGTTTGAAGAGGAAATATCGGCTGGATTACAGATACAGGATGATGTATCTCTAGAAAGAGAGATAAGCAAAAAAGTAGATGAAAAGCAATCTTTTTTTGATGATGAAGAAGCAGACATTTTGGTGCAAACTGATCCTAAAAATGATTTTGTTATAACAGAAGAAGTCCAAGAAGAAATGGAACAGTCAACAGATAGATTGCTAGAAGAGGCGGTGGAAATAGAAGAAGCTATCTTGCAACAGGACCCTACTTCAACGGAATTAACAGAAGAAGATAGTATCGTAGAAATAGTAGAAAAAGAAAATATTATGCTTTCTTCGAATGATGTTTGTGATAAGAAAGAAAATTGTACAAACACTGAGGAGATTAAGCCAAAAGGAACATCTATTAAACGTGGCCCACTTCCTTTTAATGTTCTCATGTTAAATAAAGATCGACAATACATGCAAAAGAAGAAGTTAGAAGAGAATTCAGCCAATAAATCGATACAACAACAGTCTATTGAAAAACGTCCTGTTGAAATAGAAGAGATGGATATCCCTTATTATGCTTTTCCAGCAATAAATTTATTGCATCCACCAATCATGAAAGTAGAAAACGATGATTGGATACAAGAACAAACAAGCGTGTTAGACGATACATTTACAAATTTTAATGTGCAAGCAAAAGTTGTAAATGTAACGCAAGGACCTTCTGTAACAAGATATGAAGTGCAGCCTGCACCAGGCGTAAAGGTAAGTAAAATCACGAATCTTTCCGATGATCTCAAACTAAGTCTTGCTGCAAAAGATATTCGTATAGAAGCACCTATTCCTGGAAAACACACTATTGGCATTGAAGTGCCTAACCATTCAAGCAGACCAGTGTTAATAAGTGAAATCATAAATAGTGCTGCTTTTAAAGAATCCGCTTCTCCTTTAACCGTTGCGTTGGGATTAGATATTGCAGGGAAGCCGATTGTGACCGATTTAAGAAAGATGCCACATGGGCTCATAGCAGGTGCAACAGGCTCTGGAAAAAGTGTGTGTATTAATACGATGCTAGTTAGTTTATTATATAAATCAAAGCCGGAAGAATTAAAGCTGTTATTAATCGATCCAAAAATGGTGGAACTCGCTCCGTATAATTATATTCCTCATTTAGCCAGTCCAGTTATTACAGATGTGAAAGCTGCAACTGCTGCATTAAAGTGGGCGGTTGAAGAAATGGAGCGCAGATATGAATTGCTGGCGCATTCAGGTGTTCGGGACATAACGAAATATAATCAATTGGCAGAAGAGCATAAGCGTTATTCCGACAAGCTACCATACATTGTGATTGTTATTGATGAGTTAGCCGACTTAATGATGATGGCACCAGCTGATGTGGAAGAGGCGATAAGCAGGATTGCACAAAAAGCGAGGGCTTGTGGGATTCATTTGCTTATTGCAACACAACGACCATCTGTAGATGTTATTACAGGACTTATTAAAGCAAATGTGCCAACCCGAATTGCCTTTTCTGTTTCATCACAGATTGATTCTAGAACCGTTATTGATATAAGTGGTGCAGAGAAACTATTAGGAAAAGGAGATATGCTTTTTTTAGAAAATGGTACGTCTAAGCCTGTTCGATTGCAAGGAACATTTGTCTCCGATGAAGAAATAGATGATGTAGTTCGTCATGTACGAAATGAACAAAAACCAGAATATTTATTTGAACAAGAAGAGCTGCTGAAAAAGGTACAAATGACAGAAGAAGAAGATGAGTTATTTTACGAAGCTTGTGAATTTATTATTGAACAAGGGGGAGCTTCTACTTCTAGTCTGCAAAGAAGGTTTAAAATCGGTTATAATCGTGCCGCAAGATTAATTGATATGATGGAAAAACAAGGGTTTATTTCAGAAGCGAAAGGTACGAAACCTCGAGATGTTTTAATTACAGAAGGAGAATTTCTTCAAATGCAAGAAAATGTATAATAAAATCATTCACATCAAGTTTTATTTCAAATGTAGCCTGTTTTTGCCCGTTAATAACGGGGGAAACGTGAGAGTGAAAGTTAATTTGAGGATGATAAAAATTGTTGCATAGTTTTTCTTTATAAAAGATGGTATAATGAATAAATGCGAATACAACAGGAAAAAAAAGTTAAATCATCTTACAGCTAACATAGCGAAAAAGGATGCTATGAGCAAATTAAAGATTGATGTCATATACTGTTTAACAGATATACGATAGTTGGAGGTTCTTTATATGACTATTTACCACTTCGTAGGTATAAAAGGGTCAGGAATGAGTGCATTAGCACTAATTCTGCATGATATGGGTTTACAGGTACAAGGATCTGATGTAGAAAAGACTTTTTTTACACAAGCAGCTTTAGAACAATCTGGAATAACTATTCTTCCATTTAATAAAGAGAATATAAGTCCAGGCATGAATGTAATAGTTGGAAATGCTTTTCCAGACACACATGAAGAAGTGGAGGAGGCAATGAAGCTAGGCCTTCCAATTCTTCGTTATCACCGTTTTTTAGGTGATTTTATGAAACAATTTACTAGTATTGCTGTAACAGGAGCTCATGGGAAAACATCTACAACTGGATTGCTTTCCCATGTAATAAAAGGTGCGAAGCCCACTGCTTATTTGATTGGCGATGGTACTGGAAAAGGCATAAAAGGAGCAGAATATTTTGCATTTGAAGCATGTGAATATAGACGACATTTTCTGTCTTATTTTCCGGACTATGCGATCATGACAAACATTGACTTTGATCATCCTGATTATTTTGCGAATGTTGATGATGTATTTTCTGCATTTCAGGAAATGGCATGGCAAGTGAATAAAGGAATTTTTGCCTGTGGTGATGATGAACAACTTCAAAAGATACAAGCAAAAGTCCCAGTTGTTTTTTACGGTTTTGACGATGAAAATGATTTTCAGGCGAGAAATGTGGTGAAAACGACAGAGGGAACAACTTTTGAAGTATATGTACGAAATACGTACTACAATACTTTTTCCATCCCAACATTTGGCGATCACAATATTTTAAATGCACTGTCTGTTATTGCATTAAGCCATTACGAAAACTTGGATGCAAACATTGTGAAAGAAAGATTACTATCTTTCCAAGGTGTGAAACGGAGATTTTCAGAAAAAATAATAGGCTCGCAAGTTGTCATTGATGATTATGCCCATCATCCAACAGAAATCAAAGCAACAGTTGAAGCAGCAAGACAAAAATATCCGGATCGTGAAATTGTGGCAGTCTTTCAGCCGCATACATTTTCAAGAACACAAACTTTTTTAAATGAGTTTGCTGATAGTTTAAACTTAGCTGATTCTGTTTATCTATGTGAAATATTTGGTTCCGCCAGGGAAAATCATGGGAAATTAAGCATTCATGATTTAGCCGAGAAAATCCCAGGCAGCAACATTACTTCAGAAGAGACGATTTATTCATTAAAAACACATGGAAATGCGGTTATTATTTTTATGGGCGCTGGAGATATTCAAAAGTTCCAAGAAGCTTATGAAAAATCGTTTGTATAAAGAAAAGTTTTACTTCTTTAAGAAAAAATCCACGTTGGGAAAAATTCCACGTGGATTTTTTGTTGAAGCTTTTAGTTTTGCCAGTTTGTTCTTATTTTAAGTTTTCCGGATTAAGTGGCTCTAATTCAGGAATAACAAATCTGCCGTCTTTTCTGATTAATACATCATCAAAATAAATTTCGCCCCCACCGTAATCTGGTCTCTGTATATTTACCATGTCCCAATGTATAGTGGAATGATTCCCATTAAAAGCTTCATCATAGCATTGTCCAGGAGTAAAGTGGAAGCTTCCATCGATTTTTTCATCAAATAAAATATCTTGCATCGGGTGTAGAATATATGGATTAACACCGATAGCAAATTCTCCGATATATCTTGCGCCTTCATCAGTATCTAAAATTTTATTTAATCTGTCAGTATCATTGGCTGTTGCTTTTATAATTTTTCCATTTTCAAAAGTTAAGGATACATTTTCAAATGTAAAACCATGATAAGGAGAAGGAGTATTGTATGTCAGTTGACCATTAACAGAATCACGGACTGGAGCAGTATAAACTTCTCCATCTGGAATATTCATTTGCCCAGAACATTTAATGGCAGGAATATCTTTAATGGAAAAAGTTAAATCAGTCCCTTGTCCCGTTATTTTCACTTTATCTGTTTTATTCATCAAGGCAACAAGCTCGTCCATCGCTTTATCCATCTTGCCGTAGTCAAGATTACATACATCAAAATAAAAATCTTCAAATGCTTCCGTACTCATTTTAGCTAGCTGAGCCATAGAAGGGTTTGGATAACGCAATACTACCCATCTTGTTTTTGGTACTCGAATTTCTCGGTGTACTTTTTTACCGATTGTGCTTCCTTCTATTTTCATTTTTTCAGCAGGTACATCGGCATGTTCATTAATATTATCACCAGAGCGTAAACCGATATATGCGTCCATTTGACTCATCACATTTGCTTCGAAATTTGCCATCATTTCATATTGCTCTTCTTGAGCTCCTAATAATAGGCTTCGGTTGACTTCATTATCTTTTAGAGAAACAAAAGGATAGCCACCAACTGCATAAGCTTCTTTAACAAGCGCTTTTACTAATTCTTTTTGCAATCCAAAGTTTTCGATTAGCACTTTTTCTCCTTTTTGCAACTGTATCGAGTATTGAATAAGATTTTTCGCCAATTGTTCTATTCGTGGATCCTTCATATGTACCTCCAAAATTAAAAATATGTATACGATAGTACTATTGTACATGAAAAAATATTTTTCTTAAATAATAATAACCAACAAGCAGAAGATTTATCCAGGGTAAACCTTCTCATCGTATACAAAAAAATTGGTATAAAATTGGTTCAGCCCCTTATTATTTTTGTATAGCAGGTACAAACAAAGACAAAGTAACTCAATGGACAAATATTTGTTTCTCTTTTCATTTTTCTCTATAATAAAGTCATGGTTGAAAAAATGGTAAAACTGGTAATGGTACTAAGTGGAGGTGCAATCATTATGATTGATATTTTATATTGGAGTGTTGCTTTAATAGCAATTGCATTTACTGTTTTAGTCATCTATCTGGCCAAAACATTAAAATCCCTACATATTACGTTAGATAGTGTTTCCAAAACATTATCTGGCCTTGAAAGACAGCTTGATGGTGTGACAAGAGAAACGACTGTGCTGCTTGAAAAAACGAATCATTTAGCAGCAGATATTCAACAAAAATCTGAAAGCTTAAACAGCGTAGTAGATGCGGTTAAGGGTGTAGGGGAGTCTGTTCGAGGATTTAATCAGTCTGTTCAGTCTATTACAAATAATGTCGAAACAACTCTAGAAAAAAACCAAGATAAAATTTCGCAAATTGTTCAGTGGAGTAATATTGCGATGAATATTAGAGATCAGTGGAATTCTCGCAGAGAGATGGCAAAACGTAAAACGAATTAAACAACAGGATAAATGGAGGAGGTCATATTATGAAAAAAGAATATGAAAACACGAGTACAAAAGATTTTTTATTAGGTGCTATTGTAGGCGGTGTTGTTGGTGCAGCAGCAGCTTTATTTCTTGCTCCTAAACCAGGGAAAGAGTTAATAAATGATGTGAATGAACAGGCTAATAAGTTTAAAGGAAAAGGGATCGACCTTTCCGGTACAGTAAAGGAAAAAGGTTCAGATTTTATAAGTATAGCAAAAGAAAAAACGGACCGTTTAAGTACAACTGTGTCGAAGCACTCGAATGATTTAATGAGTAAGTTAAAAGTGAAGAATGATAGTGAAAAAGCATCTGCAAGTGAAGATGTAGAAGAGCCAATAAAAACTAGTTATGATGAAATTCAGCAAAAGCTTGAAGAAACGAAAAAAGCATTCGACGAAACAGAAAGTAAATACCATCAATAATCGTAGAAAAAAACTGCTAATTTTCTTAATACATGCTTAGGAGGAATGAAAATGAAAAAAATAAATTCAATTGAAGAATTCGATAAAGAAGTACAAAATAATTCATCTGTATTGCTGTTAAAGCATAGTCTAACATGTCCGATTAGCCAAGCTGCTTTTGATGAATATCAGCAATTTACAGAAGCTAATGAAAATGTTAATGCTTATTATTTAGCTGTACAGGATTCAAGACCATTATCCAATCATATTGCAGAATCGTATCAAATTAAGCATGAGTCTCCACAAGTATTGTTATTTTCAAATAATGATGTCGTTTGGAATGCATCTCACCGTAATATAACCGTTGATGCTTTAACAGATGCTGTTAATACGAATAAATAAAAAATGACGGATTCCCTAGACGTTTTTAAACGATTTGGGGAATCCGTTTTTTTTTGCTCTGTTAAATTCTATTGTTGATTTTCAAAAGGTCAGGGAATCCACTCCCTTTCCGCGGACGAACTGGCAAGCCTCCTCGCTCGTACCTCACTGCGGGGTCTTGCCAGCCCGTTTTTCCACAGGAGTCTCGTAGATTCCCTTCCTATAAACAACATTATCGTTTAACAGAGCCTTTTTTTAGATGAAAAAGACAAAATTTTACTGACAATCGTCATTATATGTTTTATAATGCAATTAAGTAAACTTCGGGTTTACTTAATTGCACATAGATGAATGGGTGTGTTAAATGGGAATAAATGAGCGAAAACAGAAAGAAAAACAAATTCGTCGAAACGATATAATTGATGCTGCTGAACGAGTTTTTTTCTCAATGGGATATTCAGTGGCAACGATGAATGATGTAGCGAGAGAAGCAGAGTTTAGTAAAAGAACGGTGTATGTTTATTTTAATAGCAAGGAACAAATTTATTTTGAAATAATGTTAAGAGGCTACAGACTATTAATAGAAATGCTAGAAAAAGAATGGCAGAACAAAAAGGTTGGTGACTCGCTAGATTATATTCGAAAAATGGGAAGAATCCTTTTTCAGTTTAGCAAGATGTATCCCGATTATTTTGAAGCAATCGTTGAATATGAAAACGGGGAAAAGGATTTTGACAATGGTATACCAGATCATTCTAGGGAAGAATGTTATGCTTTGGGAGAGAAAGTATTTGGATTTTTGATTGACGCATTAAAGGAGGGAGTAGCGGAAGAGCATATTCGTAAGAATTTAGATTTGACTAATACAGCCCTCATTTTATGGTCATGTATCGTAGGTGTATTTACGATGACAAAGAGAAAGAAGAGTTATTTTAAACATTATCATCAAAAAAATTCTGAAGATTTGATTCCTGAAGCATTAGAGCTTTTAATAAGATCCATTCAAAATTAAAGAAGGGGTAGAAACGAAATGAAAAAGGTGAAAAGAAAAATAAGTTTTCTTACCATATCATTGTCGGTTTTTCTAGTAATTGTATTTTTTACAATCTTAATAGTTAGCGGTGCTTTTTTAACACCTAAATATTTAGAGCCATGGAAAAAAAGCTATGCATCACAATTTGATGACCCTAGAGTAAGTTTAGCATCACAAGGGCTTTTAGCGGCTAGCGGTCACAACATGCAGCCGTGGATCATCCGACTTGATAAAGAAAATCCGAATGTATTTTACCTGTATGCGGATTCAAAAAAGCTAGTACAACAAGTCGATCCATATGCAAGACAAACGCTAATCTCTCAAGGGACTTTTTTAGAATATGTGAAAATAGCAGGTGCAGAACATGGCTATGATGTAGGTCTGGACTTATTTCCTGAGGGAGAATATGATAAACGGAACATTAAGGAAAGCATGAAACTAAAGCCTGTAGCAAAAGTTACTTTAAAGAAAGTGGAAAGAAAAGAAAATGTACTTTATCCTTATCTTTATTTGATGGATACAAATAGATTTGAATACGAGAATATTACATTAACTGATCAACAAATCAAGCAGTTAAATGAGCTGAGTAATGAAGCTGGTATTACGATTAAGATTTTTCAGGATCATACTAATGTAAAAAATCTTGGTCGATTTGCAATTGATGGTGCAAAAATTGAATCTAAGATTCACAGAATCAATAAAGAATCTGGAGAAATTTTTCGTGCCAATGAGTATCAAAAAAATAAATATCGATATGGTTTTTCTGTTGAAGGGCAAGGGATTACGAGAATGAAAAAACATCTAATGCAAGGCTTACTGACACTTATTCCCTCTATGAATAATGAAAAAGCATCAGCTGATTTATTTGTAAAGTCCACTCAGATTGGAGTGAATAACACTCCAGTATATGCGATGATTATGACAAAAGATAATAGCAGAAGCAATCAGGTGAAGGCAGGAATGATCTATAGTCGTCTTGTTTTGACTGCACACAGCATGGGCTTTGTCATGCAGCCCCCTAGTCAAGTATTGGAAGAATACCCAGAAATGAAAGAACAGAATCATAAAATTCATCAGGAATATGCGTTACATGGAGAAACGATTCAGATGTTTGTTCGCATGGGCAAGCCAACAAAAGAAGCTCCGAAAAGTATGCGACAGGATATACTGGAGTTTATTGAAGGAAAAGGGGACGGAGCTTCGCATACTTGAAATGTAAACAGATGCTGTTACAACATGCGAAGCCCCGCAGACACCGCCTTTATGATGTCGTAACGGACCAAATAATGTCAAGATCGTCGCCTTTTTTAATAGGGGTTAAAAATGTTGCCGTTTTCCCATTTCTTTTTAATTCAAATGTACCGTTATTTGTTTTCGGCATATCTATTTGCACGTACGCAAATAAATCTTGGAATAGAAAACCTTCGAATGGTTTTTGCTCTATTATAATGTCATCATGATCAAAGACCTTATCTTCCATGGAAAGAATTTGATCATTTCTTTTAAATTGAGCTAATTGCTTGGATAATGTCAGTTTTTTTCCATTAAAAGTAATAGGGATGACTTGGTATAATAATACTTGTTTTATTTCTGCCAACTCTTGGACGGTAGGTGACTTTC
The DNA here is from genome assembly GCF_052663115.1 of Niallia yueguangensis. Lineage (NCBI taxonomy): Bacteria > Bacillati > Bacillota > Bacilli > Caryophanales > Bacillaceae > Niallia > Niallia yueguangensis. The sequence continues at coordinate 61,105 of NZ_JBQTCX010000013.1, read as the reverse complement.
TCTTTTTTATCGTTAGTTCATCACGATGATTAAATGTAGAAGATAATTTAGCCTGTATACCGTTGCGTAGGATTTTTCCGGAAAATGCAGGGAACACAGTTTCTTTTCCATTAATTTTTACTTTAAATGGTGTTAATTCAGCAAGGAAATCATGTAATTCCAGGGAAAGAAGGACATCTTGAATAGTAGCTGCAAGTTTATACTCTATAACATCTCTGTCTTGAATCCATGTCTCTTGTGATGCTGGTTTGCCGTTGCATCGTATAGTTGCTTGCAGCTTATGATTTTCACCATTAATGTTAATGATATTTTCTGTTAAGTCATCTAATAAATCCTTTATTTGCACTACTGCGGCCTGGCCATCTTCCCCTTTATTTACCGTTAATTCTTCTCCATTCTCAACAGTATCATCTAAGGAACATTCTATACCATTTCTGCTAATAACCGGAGCTTGACCATGGGTGCCTGGAATGGTGATATTTTGATTATTTAAAGTGATAATCATGGCGTTCCCTGGTTTTCCATATAATTTTGTCAATTTTAAACCTGAGGCAAGTAAACAATCACCGACTGTTAATTTATTTACTTCAAATAATCGAACTGGCTGTTCATTCACGTATACAGTTTTATATTGAACAGGTGATTTTCCTGCTGCTATCGCAATCCCTATTGGTGTAACTAATTCTGGACCGTTCATCATCGAATTTTCAAACGTCAAATTGGTAATGGCATCCATCCCTCTAATGGCCACTCGATTCGATGTTAACTCTAACATCTCGGCAATTTTTTGCTGTAATGCCGGTGTTTGGCTGCCTCCGCCGACAAGCATAACCGCTTTTGGTGCTTTTTGATTATTAAGCGCAAGAATTTCTCTGCATATGCTGTCCGCAAGCTTATCTAACGCAACAGAAATCTTCTCCATTACCTCGTTTTTATGTAATTCCGTTGTAAATCCTAATATATCAGTTACGGTAATGATATCTTGATTGGATAGCTCCTTTTTAGCTGCTTCAGCAAGTGGAAAGTCTAATAAATACTGATCACTTATTGCTTCTGTAATTTCGTCCCCAGCAACTGGTACCATTCCATATGCAATAACTGTTCCTAAATCGGTAATTGCAATATCAGATGTTCCTGCACCAATATCTACTAGTGCAACATTTAATCTTCGCATGGATGGAGGAATGAGTACATTAATAGCGGCAATTGGTTCTAATGTTAATGCATCCATTTCTAAATTCGCACGATGTAAGGCAGCAATTAAAGATTCTACTACCACTTTAGGGAGAAAGGTAGCAATAATTTCGACAGTGGCCATATTTCCTTGTTGATCCAGTAAATTTCCTAATTCTTGATCATCTAATACATAACGTAATACAGAATAGCCAACGCAATAATAAAACTGACTTTTTTCTCGATTATTTTTTTCTGCAACAGAACTTTGCGCTATTTGAACAGCCGTAAGCTCCATATGTAAAATATCTTGTTTCGTCATCATTGGTTTTCCTTCCATATTGACAGAATAGGAAGATTTTTCTGTTTTAAGTGCACGTCCTGCAGCAGCAACACACACTTTGTGTAATGGTCCATGATTTTGTTCTAATTGCGTTTTGATTTTTTGAATAATTTTAGAAACCGCCAATACATCATGTATTTGACCATCAAGCATAGCTCGTTCTGTATGTTCAACGGAAAGAATTTCTAAAACATGATAATTTTCTTCTTCTTTTTCTAATATAATACCGACGACAGAGCGAGTACCAATATCTAAAGCGAATAACTTTTCTTTATTAGACAAAAAGACACCTTCTTTATTATTTAAAAATAGTGAAATGATAGGAAGTAATAAATATTACAATGCTTTAACGCTTAAAAGCGTTTAATTATTAAAGAAAATTAGTGACAACGGAAAAAAGATGATTTATAATAAACCCAATTACAAGAAATGTAACATATTTTTATATGTCGATAAAGATTATTAAAATTTGTTTAAAGTGTGTGTTCAAAAAGGGAACAAATTAGAAGCAAGCTAACGAAGAGATTAGAGGCTTTAACTTTGCGACTTTTTGGAATCCTTTTAAATAGAAAGTGTATATAAATTAATTTTTCTGCATTGACATAGGATAAAGGATGGGATAATAGTGAGTAACAAAGATTTAGATGCACTGCGTAATCGTGTAGACGAAGTGAATTTAGAAATACTAGAAAAAATTAATGAAAGAGCTGCACTCGTACAAGAAATTGCCCAAACAAAAGTAACACATGGTGCACACCGTTACGATCCGGTACGCGAACGCAAAATGCTTGATAATATTTTAGAGAAAAACAACGGTCCATTTGATAATGCAACTGTTGCTCATTTATTTAAACAAATTTTCAAAGCTGGGTTACAATTGCAGCAAGATGATGACAGCAAAGCGCTGCTAGTTTCTCGTAAAAAGAAACCAGAAGATACGATTATCGATTTAAAAGGAACAAAAATTGGCGATGGAGTTCCAAAGTTTGTATTCGGACCATGTTCTGTTGAGTCATATGAACAGGTTGCTAAAGTTGCAGAATCGGTTAAAGCAAAAGGCTTAACCTTATTACGTGGAGGTGCATTTAAGCCAAGAACATCTCCATACGATTTCCAAGGTCTTGGTGTGGAAGGCTTAAAAATATTAAAACGTGTAGCAGATGAATATGATTTATCTGTAATCAGCGAAATTGTTAGTCCAGAGCATATTGAAGAAGCATTAGATTATATCGATGTGATTCAAATTGGTGCTCGTAATATGCATAACTTTGAATTACTAAAAGCAGTAGGAAGTGTGAAAAAGCCTGTTCTACTAAAAAGAGGGTTAGCTGCAACGGTTGAAGAATTCATAAATGCGGCTGAATATATTATTTCACAAGGAAATGATCAAATCATGCTTTGTGAACGAGGCATTCGTACGTATGAACGAGCGACAAGAAATACATTAGATATTTCTGCTGTACCAATTTTAAAACAAGAAACACATCTTCCTGTCTTTGTTGATGTTACACATTCTACTGGAAGAAAAGATTTACTGTTGCCATGTGCAAAAGCAGCACTTGCAATCGGTGCAGATGGAGTGATGGCGGAAGTGCATCCAGATCCTGCAGTAGCATTATCTGATTCTGCACAACAAATGGATTTAAACCAGTTTGATGAATTTTATAAAAACATTCAAGCAACTCCGTTTGTAAAAGCATAAGTTTATCTATATGAAAAGCGCTGTTAAACGATAATGTTGATTTGGAAAGCGAGTGGATTCCCTGACCATTTATAAATCAACAATGAAATTTAACAGAGCGATTTGAAAAAAAGCGTAGGTTTGATTCTATCCAAACGTTTGGAGGATCATCAGCCTATGCTTTTTTTATCTTTGGCTCTGTTAAACGATCATGTTTTTTAGAGGAAGGAATCTGCGAGACTTCTGCGAGGGTGATTACATTAAAAAGTAAAAAAAGTAGATGTTTTTGAAAAAAAATGAAAGCTTGTCATTGCGGCATTTGTAACGTTATCGTATGATTAAATACATAATTAGACAAGATTAGCTAAATCAAGACAAAGTAAAATGATTAGTTTCTAGCTACTTGCAACAAAATAAACTGATGGTATGTACGAACAAAAGGAGTGTTTTATAATTATGAATATAACGATATATGATGTTGCGAGAGAGGCAAGTGTATCAATGGCTACTGTATCAAGAGTAGTTAATGGTAATCCAAATGTAAAACCTGCAACTAGAAAAAAGGTATTAGAAGTAATTGATCGCTTAGGTTATCGACCCAATGCTGTAGCGCGTGGTTTAGCTAGCAAAAAAACGACTACTGTCGGGGTGGTTATCCCTGATATTTCCAGTACGTTTTATGCGGAGTTGGCGCGTGGGATAGAAGATATTGCCACGATGTATAAATACAATATTATATTAAGCAACTCTGATCAAAATAAAGATAAGGAGCTCCATTTATTAAATACAATGTTAGGAAAACAGGTAGATGGCATTGTGTTTATGGGGGCCAATATTACAGAAGAGCATGTACAGGAATTTGAAAAATCTCCAGTTCCGATTGTACTTGCAGCAAGTATAGAAGAAAGCGGGAAAATTTCTTCTGTTAATATCGACTATGCTCAAGCAACCTTTGATGTGGTAACTTCTTTTGTTGAAAAAGGACATAAAGTCATTGCACTTGTACTTGGGAGCTTAGAAGAGCCTATTAATCGAAACGAAAAACTTGTTGGGTATAAAAGAGCATTAGAAGCTGCAGGCATTGCCTTTGATGAAAATTTAGTTATGGAAGGCGACTATTCATATGAATCTGGTTTAGAGTCGTTTGATAAATTGATGGAATTACCGAATAAACCTACAGCAATTTGTGTTGGGTCGGATGAAATGGCAATAGGTGTTATTCATGGAGCGGAGGATATGGGATATAATGTTCCAGAGGATTTTGAAATCATCAGCTCTGATAACACAAAGCTTACGTTAATGGTAAGACCACAGCTAACGACGATTGTTCAGCCATTATATGATATTGGGGCTGTAGCTATGCGACTATTAACGAAGTACATGAATAAAGAAACAGTGGAAGATCATATTGTTGTACTTCCACACCGTATAGAAGAACGAGCATCTACGAAATAAGTAAAAAGGAATGGCTTTTTTAGAGCCATTCCTTTTTCTTTGGACAATGTTCAAGCATAAAACATGCTTGTAGGCATTGTCGAGCTGTTTAAGTAAAATTGTTTATGGAGAAGGTGTATCCCCATTGTTATTGTTCACACCTTGATTTTGATCTAACGGTTGCTGATTCTCTACTGGTTTATTTTCTACTGGTTTATTCTCTTCTGGTTTATTTTCTACTTGATTATTTTGGCTATTCTCAGGTGATACTGTTTCATTATTCTTGTCTTCATTTGCTGGATTTTGATTTTTTTCTTCTTCTGGTTTAGAAGCATTATCATCCTTTTTAGGTGCTTCTTTTTCTTGTCCGATTGTAATTACGTTGGAAGAAGAAGATTCTCTGCCGGCAATATCTACAGCATTAACGGTGTAGGCGCCGTTTCCACCTTTAAATGCAAGTGTTTCACCAGCTTTTATACTAGCAACTTTTTGACCGTCTTTGTAAATCCTGTAGCCGACAATATCATTCTCACTATGCTGGGACCAGGATACTCCATCCTTGTTTTGAACTATTTTTAAAGCATCTGGTGTTTTCCCATTATCACTTATTTTGTCTGTTGGAATCGCAACTTTATCCCATGTTGGGTTATTTTGAACAAGATTGCTAGGGTCAGAAACATTGATTCCGAATAGTTTTTCAATATAGTCTGGATTCAGCATTAAACCTGATTCCGCAAATTCACTTGGTGTAGAATCTAATGCCATGTATTTTTTGTCGCCGATCTGAACAATTTTTCCAGCAACTAAACTGTCATCTGTTTTATTTGGAGCACTGCCTGACTTAAATAGATCTGTTGTAACAAGTCCAGCTTTGGAACACCCTTCAGAAGGAAGTAATCCAGATACAGAGCAAATGGATCTTCTTACGATTCCGCCAGGCATTTGGAAACGCTTAGATGGATCTACTAAACTAGAATCTACATCATATGCTGCGTTCATTAAATCTGCCCACAGATAAATATTTCTCATTCCATATGATAAGCCTTTATAAGTTAAATCAAGGGATTTAGGTGTGTCATAGCCCATCCAAACGCCGAATGAAACATTCGGATTTGTAGCAACGAACCAAGTGTCATTATAATCTTGTCCCGTTCCAGTTTTGCCAGCCCAATCCGATTGGAATTTTAGGCGATTTCTTAAAGAGGTTGCAGTACCTTGACTAATAACATCTCTCATCATATCTAATGTTAAGTAAGCTGTTTGTGGACTAAACACTTTAACAGGATCCACTTTATGTTGATAAATAACTTTTCCATTTTTATCGACGATTTTGTCAATCATATAAGCATCAATAAAATCACCGTTGTTTGCCAAGGTTCCATATGCATTCGTATTTTCTTCGACTGTTACACCTTTTCTCAATGCTCCTAATGCTGTAGATCGATTGTAATAATCATCTTCTACAAGAGAAGTAAAGCCCATTTTTTCTAAAAATCTTGCCGGTTTTTGTGGCAATATCTCTGTGTAAGCTTTAACTGCTGGAACATTAAATGATTTTGTTAATGCGTATCTTGCTGTAACTAATCCATGATATTGTTTGTCATAGTTTAACGGCCATGGTCTGCTGCTTCCAGGCAATAAACTTAACGGAACATCAGGTAAAACAGATCCTGGAGATAATGTCCCCAGTTCAATTGCTGGTGCATAAACGAGCAGTGGCTTCATTGTAGAACCATTTGGACGCTTTGAACTAGTGGCATGGTTCGTTGCTTCTCTTTTGTGATCCAGTCCGCCTACAAAGCTGATGATTTTACCTGTTTTATTTTCAATTAAAACAGCACCAGTTTCAACAGGTTCTGAAAATTTAACAGTTCCATAGTATGGGAAATTTTTTGCAACCTTTTGCATGTTATCATATATTTTTTTATTAATGGTGCTATGAATGTCATACCCATTTTGGTGAATTTGACGATCAGCAAGAGTAGTATATTGTTCTCTTAAAATATCATCTTTTTCTAAATCTTTTTTCTTGTATCCATCTTTTTTTGCTAGCATTTCTGCAATGATTTCGATGGATCTTTTTTGAATTTCATACGTTAACCATGGATATTTTTGCACAGGACTTTCTTTCGATGAAATAAAATCCTTCGTAATATCATAGTTTACTGCTTTTTCGTATTCTTTTTTTGAAATTTTATCTTGATCATACATTCTTTTTAAAACGGTTTTCATTCTAGATAAGCCAGGGTCCAAGTTTTCTTTTACTTTTCCTTCTTGTGTAAAAGGAGTGTATCCGAAGGGACTTTGTGGCAATCCGGCAATAAAGGCAGCTTGAGGCAATGTTAGTTTTTTTACATCAACGCCAAATAGTCCGTTTGCTGCAGCTTGTACACCTGCAATATTGCGACCAGATGAATTTCTTCCGAAAGTAGATACGTTTAAGTATGCTTCTAAAATTTCTTCTTTATCAAAAAATTTTTCCAGTCTTAGAGCAAGTAAAATTTCTTTTGCTTTTCTTTTAAAAGAAACCTCATTTGTAAGTATTTGGTTTTTAATAAGCTGCTGTGTTAATGTACTTCCGCCGGATTGACTAGAGGTATTCGCAACTTCTTGAAATAAAGCACGCATAATAGATTTCGGAACGACCCCATTATGTTCATAAAAATATTGATCTTCTGTGGATACAACCGCATCGATTAAATAGGGAGAAACATCTTTTATTTTTACTTCTTCTCTTTCCAAGTCTGTAGGCAATTTGCCTAAATATACATTGTTGGAAAAATATAGTTCAGATGTTTCTTCATAATTATAGATGTCTTTTTTCATTGTGTTATAGGAGCGAATCGGTTCATCTTTTACTAAAGAGGCAAAATATCCTGCTCCAATTCCTGCGGCAAATCCTCCGCCTACTAATAGAACAATAATAAATAGTAAAACGATATTCCAAGTCACTTCATATGTAACACGTGCTCCTTTGACCGTTTTTTTATTGGTAAAGAAGTTTGAGAATAATTCTATAAAATTATTCCACTCCCACTTTTTATTCATTTGTATCATTCCCCCTAAAATCACATACATTATAGCATAAAGGAGAAGGACAATTCGATTTTTTTCGAGAAAGCATTTGACATATATCTTGTTTTTATGATAAAAATAACTCAACTATATATGGATTCGTTATTGTGTTGACAGGAATAAGTAGTTCTTTTATCCCTATTTTTAGAGAGCCGTTGGGTGGTGAAAAACGGCATAAATAAAAGGATGAATTACCTCCTCGAGCTTTCACTGGGAAATACAAGTAGTATCAGTGAACGGGATATGCCGTTATCTTTTTTAAGTGGAGAAAAATCTTTTTCTCAAATAGGGTGGTACCGCGCTTCATTGCGTCCCTGCATATTTATGCAGGGGCTTTTTGCTGTTTAAAGAGGAAGTCACTACATCCTGTGGAAGGCCAGTCGAATAAAAATAACAATTAATATAGGAATGATAAATAATTTTATTTTGAAATAAATGGAGGATACAAAATATGAACTTATTAGAGGACTTGCAATGGAGAGGCATTGTATACCAACAAACAGATGAGGAAGGCTTAAAGGAACAACTAAACACAAGCATGACATCGTTGTACTGTGGGGTAGATCCAACAGCTGACAGTATGCATATCGGACATCTTTTGCCATTTTTAACATTAAGACGTTTCCAAAATGCAGGACACCGTCCGATTGTGCTTGTGGGCGGCGCTACTGGTTTGATTGGGGACCCGAGTGGAAAAAGTGAAGAACGCAAGCTGCAGACACTTGATATTATTGGGCACAACGTAAAATGCCTGCAAAGCCAATTAGAACGAATCTTTGATTTTGATGGAGAAAATGGGGCAGTTATGGTAAATAACTATGACTGGGCAGGATCCATGGATATTGTTACGTTTTTACGGGATTATGGAAAATATATCGGCATTAACTATATGTTGGCGAAAGATACCATTTCATCCCGTTTAGAAACAGGAATTTCTTTTACAGAATTTACTTATACAATTTTACAAGGCCTTGACTTCTTACATTTATATGAAAATCATGATTGTAAGCTGCAAATCGGCGGAAGCGACCAATGGGGAAACATTACAACTGGTTTAGAGCTTATTAGAAAAACAATGCCTGAAGGAGCAAAAGCATACGGATTTACGATTCCGCTTGTAACAAAAGCAGATGGAACTAAATTCGGAAAAACAGAAAGTGGTGCTGTATGGTTAGATCCAGAAAAAACAACACCATACGAGTTTTACCAATTTTGGATTAACACTGCAGATGCTGATGTAGTAAAATATTTAAAATTCTTTACGTTCTTATCAAAAGAAGAGATTGAAGAATTAGAAATTGCTGTTAAAGAAGAGCCGCATTTACGCAAAGCGCAAAAAACATTGGCAGAAGAAATGACAAAATTAATTCATGGGGAAGCGGCATTAGAGCAGGCCCTTAAAATTACTGCAGCGTTATTCAGCGGTGATATTAAAAACTTAACAGCAGATGAAATTAAACAGGGGTTTAAAGATGTGCCAACATATGAGCATAAAGAAGGCGAAGCTGTTTTAGTCGATTTGCTTGTAGCAGCAGGCATTGTTTCTTCCAAGCGTCAAGCTAGAGAAGATGTTACAAATGGAGCAGTTTATATTAACGGAGAGCGTAAACAAGAACTAGATTATACACTATCAGAAGAAGACCGCATTGAAGGACAGTTCACGGTAATTCGCCGTGGCAAGAAAAAATACTTTTTAATTAAGTTTTAATGAGAAAAGCGGAAGCGCCTTAATCAGCCCCTGTGAAAGATAACCTCATGTCTCAAAAAGTGTTTTTTACTTTTAGAGACATGAGGTTATCTTTCACAGGGGTAGGTGCTGAAGCTGCAAAGAGATAAAACTTAATAATGCTAACTAAATTGCTAAAGCAAAAAAATAAAACCCTAGATGCTTCTAGGGTTTTAAATAAGATAATTAACAAAGAATATCTATTAACGAGAGTAGAACTCAACGATAAGCGCTTCGTTAATTTCTGCAGGAAGTTCAGAACGCTCAGGTAAACGAGTGAATGAACCTTCTAATTTATCAGCATCAAAAGTTAAGAAATCTGGTACAAAGTTATTAACTTCTACTGCTTCTTTTACAACTGCAAGGTTGCTTGATTTTTCACGTAAAGTGATTGTTTGACCAGCTTTTAAACGGTATGATGGGATATCTACACGAGATCCATCTACTAAAATATGGCCATGGTTTACAAGCTGACGTGCTTGACGACGAGTGCGAGCTAAACCTAAACGGTAAACAACGTTATCAAGGCGAGTTTCTAAAAGTGCCATGAAGTTTTCACCATGTTTACCAGGCATTTTGCCAGCGATATCAAATAAATTACGGAATTGGCGCTCATTTACACCATACATATGACGTAATTTTTGTTTTTCTTGTAATTGTAAACCGTATTCTGATAATTTTTTACGTTGGTTTGGACCATGTTGTCCTGGTGCGTAAGGGCGTTTATCTAACTCCTTACCAGTACCACTTAATGAAATGCCTAAACGGCGGGACAGTTTCCAGCTTGGACCTGTATATCGAGCCATAATTGACTCCTCCTTCATGTTTTTATTTGGTATAAAATAAAAACAGATGCAACAGCATTTATGTTCATTTTGTCTTCATGTACCTTCGCCCTAGCAGCCAAGGGTTACACAATACACCATCAATAAAATTGAGGAACAGAATGAAACAAAAAGCTTTTAACATATGCTGCAATATTTTACACAAAGAATATTATATGGTTTTCTATAATAGAAAGTCAAGTATATATTCATCTTAATTATTCGTTTATGATGAAAAATTTAGATTTCATGAAAAAAATTATTTTTTACCAAGCATTTCATCCTATATGCTATAATTATTATTATAACTATTTTAGTAATAATTTCTTACATGATACAGTTCAGTGCGTATTCAAAACAGAGGACAATTAGAGCAGGGAAGGTCGAGTTACGGTAGCCTGGATAGTAGGAAGTACTTTGTTGAGTACTTAAATAAGACTACAACGAAGTGATTCGGCAGCTATGGTCCCGGATTTTTTGAACATCCTCTTCAAGTACTATTTAACTTTAGACCTTAGATTTTTATAAGGAATGACGTAAATAATATGTGTTAAAGAGCCTCTATAACAAGAGGTTTTTCCTAATTATTCCTTTTGTGTATAGAATAAGGAGAATGTTTATTTCATAGGTTCTGTCGTTTGTGCTGTAAAATGTCATTTATCTTCATTTTTCTAAAATCCCGAAGTTAACTTGATTTCCACTCTATGTTTTCAAAACATATTCTTCACAGTGAAGAAAGATAATACATACATAATAAAAACATGAATTTTTTAAAATATCCCACTAAAGCTAGTAATAAATAAGCGAGGTACATTGCTTTCGTCATTTATGTATCATTTAGTAAAAAATGAAAGACATTTCTTCTTTGTAAAAGAGAAGATTCGATGTATAAAAAATAGTTTGAAAAAGTAAGGTGAATTAGGTGATAAATAGATGGATATGCTTGGCCACCAAATAATATTAAAAATAAAAAGTCGCTTTTTCGATATTGTCGATACAGAAAGCCACAATTTAAACTATGAACAATTGCTTAGTGAAATGTTAACTATCATAAAAAGTGTATTAAATGTAGAGGAAGTTGCCTTATATAGTTGTAAAGAATGGAATGATTACTGGATGGTGGAAGCAACAACTGCTTCTTCTGATCATTATCCTCTTTTGCCGAATACAAAGGAAATGAACCTTTTGTTAGCGAGTCAAGCGGTACATCGGAAACCGAATTCAATTAAATTGCTTGCTGGTTATGATTTGTTATTACCATTAAAAAACAAAGACGTATTTCAACATTTTTTTGTGATAAAAACGAAAGAAGAATCAGTAGAGAATGAATTTAGTAATACATTATTAGAAGTATTATGTCAAGAGAGCGGTTTTTTTCTTAATAAAGTGCAAAGCTTAATAAAAATTGTTATGGAGGAAAAACGATATAAACAATTATTTCGCGTAACGCAAAAGTTTCATTCTTCTATGAAAATAGAAGGTGTACTTGGTGAAATTATTTATACATTGCAGGAAGTTTATCCAACCTTTACGTATTATTTGTTATTATCACATGATAACAACAGTCATATAGATTTGCCGATAAAGGATTTAGAGTATGATAGTGAAAATATTGCAGCTATGCAAGCGTATGTAACAGGTGATATTCAATTTGAGAACTCTATGGAAGAAAGAAGATCTATTTTATATGCCCCATTAAAAGGAAAACAAGGAGTTTACGGTGTGTTGCAAGTTATTGCGCCAAATACATTTAATTTTCCGAAAAGTGAAGTCGAGTTTATTACATTATTAGCGAACACAGCAGGAAGTGCATTGGAAAATGCACAACTATATCAACAATCCAAAAAGTTAGTTTTTGATTTACAGTTAATTAATGAGACGTCACATCGTTTAAACTCTAACTTAAGATTAACAGAAATGATGACTTATATGTCTGCACGAATTTCTTCTAGTTTTGATGCGGAAGAAGTAGGATTTATTCTTTTCTCTTCAGAATCGAATGCCATTACAGTATTGCATGGAAGTACTCCTTTTTTTCATTCAAATGAAGCGGAATCTTATATTCAGTATTTTAAAGAAAAAATTAAAATGGAAAAAGATGCATTATTTTTGGGTGACTTTTTTATTGAGGGGCATGAAAATGTAAAGTATAAATCGATTATGGCTGTGCCAATGATGCAAACAGGTACTTTAAAAGGGTTTTCTATTGTGATGCATTCAGCACCATATCACTTTTCATTTGATACATTTAAATTATTACAATCATTAATACACCATTCTACATTAGCCTTAACCAACTCCATGTTAAGAGAAGAATTAGAAAAATTAGTTGTTACAGATCATCTAACGAAATTATTCTCCAGGAATTTTCTTGATGAAAAAATACATCATTCTTTACAAGAAGATACAGAAGGAACTTTTATCCTTATTGATATTGATAATTTTAAAGCGGTGAATGACACATATGGCCATCAAGTAGGAGATGAAATAATTATTCAAGTAGCTAATATTATATTGGAAAATATAAGAGGTACAGATATTGGCGCAAGATGGGGAGGGGAAGAATTAGCCATCTATTTGCCAAAGGTTCCGCTTTCTATCGGAATTATTATTGCGGAAAGACTTGTGTCCAAAGTAAGAGAAACTTCTTCTCCTTCTGTAACGATTTCATGCGGTGTATCCTATTGGAATAAAGAAATGAACGATAATTATAAAGCTATTTTTAAACGAGCAGACAAAGCGCTTTATGTGGCGAAGGAATCTGGAAAAGATAGAGTGGTTATTCAAAATACGTATCTTGTAAGTGAATAGAGCCTGAAAAACTAGTTCCATTTTGTTGGAGCTAGTTTTTTATTTCGTTTTTCTTATAGGCTGTTTTTGTATAGATTGTTGCATTTTAACTCGCAGCCTGAATACACTTCGCTTTCCGTGGGCGAGCGTCGAGCCTCCTCGTCGCCATACGCTCCTGTGGGGTCTCGTCTTTCTCGCATTCCCACAGGAGTCTACGTGTATGCAGGCTGCTAAGAAACACTTTTCCAAATGTTTTTTTTGTGAAAAACAACAAACTTTGAGAAAACAGCCTTCTTAAAAGATAAGAATAAAAATTTTCACAAGGTTTGAACAAGGCGATTCCGCCTTTCTTATAAAAACTTAATTAAAGTATCTACAAATAGTTGTAAATATTTTTGATCTATTTCATCGAAACGGTTTTTTTCGGGAGAATCGATATCAAGTACACCAAGTAATGTTCCGTCTTCTTTCAGCAATGGTACTACTATTTCGGATTGGGAAGCTGCATCACAAGCGATATGTCCTGGGAATTGATGAACATCTTCTACACGAATCGTTTCTTTTTTTTCTGCTGCTGTACCGCAAACACCTCTGCCGAAGGAGATACGTACACATGCAGGCAAACCTTGGAAAGGGCCAAGCACTAGTTCCCCATCTTCCACTAAATAAAACCCAACCCAATTAACTCGGTCCAAAAAGTGATTCAACAATGCTGCTGCATTTGAAAGGTTGGCAATGATATTACTTTCTCCTTCAAGAAGAGCTTTTAACTGTTTTTCTACTAATTGATACTTTTCTTCACGGTTACCGTTATATGATTCGACGTTAAACATGAAATACACCTAACTTTCTTCATCAACTATACATATTTTTGCAAAAAAACGCTGAAATAGCGAAGACTTTGTCGAGATTCTTTTAAAGGAATGCTGATAGTTAGCAAGAATTTTATAGTAAGGTCCATTTTTGTTGAACGCTCTTTTCATATAGATTGTTGTTATCTACCCCGCAGCCTGAATACACTTCGCTTTCCGCGGGCGAGTGCCGAGCCGCATCAATGCTATACTCCTGTGGGGTCTCGTCTTTCTCGCTTTTCCCGCAGGAGTCTACGTGTATGCAGGCTGCTCAGTGCTTCAGCCATGTTTATTATTTTATTCAAAAACAACAAACTTTTAGAAAACAGCTTTGTTGAAAAAAGGTATAAGAAGTAGTTCAAAACTACAATGGATAAAAATGGACTAATGTAATTTATTCAGCCTAATAAACACTTTCTCGACGTTCAGAGATTTAATTTATTCAATCATATTTTTAATTTATTAGCAAGAGGAAAGAGGCGAGCAAATATGAAAAAAAATGCAAGAGAAGTCATTATCGAGTCTGCTATTACGTTGTTTAATCAAAATGGATATGATGGGACATCTATTAGAGATATTGCAGGGCATGCAAATGTTAATGTAGCGAATATTTCCTATTATTTTAAGGGGAAGCATGGTTTATTAGAATATTGCTTTACAAACTATTTTGAAAAATATTTAGAAGTATTAGAATATGGCATTTCTTCTGTTTCATTTAGTGCGACAGAGAGGTTAAAAAAAGTAGTGGAGGCAATTATTAATTTTCAATGTTTGCATCCACATTTAACGAGGTTTGTATTAAGGGAAGTTTCCATTGATTCACAAGTAGTCCGTGAAATCATGTCTACGTATTATGTGAAAGAACGTTTTTATTTGACAAAAATTTTAGAAGAAGGCATAAAACAAAAAGAATTTAAAAAGCAAACAATTCCTTACAGTATTATGCAGCTGAAAAGTCTTTTATCTATGCCATTTCTTCATACGTATTATTTAACAGAAGTACTCCATGTTTTTTTACATGAAGCGTATTTTACAAAAAAGTTTCTAGAAGAAATTAATAAATGGATTGATGAAGTGATTTGTTTAGATGCAAAATCGTTATCAATTTCCTAACGTCTGATCCCAACCTTGTCCTAAATCTTTCACTTGATGGGCATCAGATCCGTAAATTAATGGAATTTGCAGCTTTTTTGCTTCTTGAACAATCCATTTTGGAGGATATGGCTCTCCACATAATGGTTTATTTACACCTGCACCATTATAATCCAGTTCTAAATTCTGCTTTTTTAGTTCATTTAATAAAGCAATGATTGTGTGAAGGTAGTCTTTATTAATCGGATATTTTTTTTGGAATTTATGTACGAGTGTTATATGACCGATTCTACTAGGTTTAAACGGTCCTAAATCTGCTTTTATTGATTTTTCGACTGTTTTATAATAACAATCATAGATCGATTCCACACTTCCATAGTTTTTTATCATTTCGGCAAATAAATCTGGACTGTAATCGACACAATCATATGCATGATCTTTTTTTAGAAAATGTACACTAAGAATACTGTCGTCCAGCTTATCTCCCCAGATTGTTAAAAAGTCACGGATTTCTTTTTCGAAGCCTTCGATATAATCAATCTCTAGACCAACATTGACTTTTATTTTTTCTTTATAAACTTCTTTAACAGCATTTACTTCGGATATATAATGTGGTAGCTCTTCAAGTGACATGCTGCTGTCTTTAGTAGGAGTAGTGTCTACAAAGCCTTTTGGCAAGGGAGCATGTTCTGTAAAAGATATTTCGTTAAATCCTAATGAAATTGCTTTTTCAATATAATCAGCCAATGCATCTTTTGTTCCATGTGGACAAAAGGATGTATGGATATGGCCATCTTTTTTTAACATAAAAGATTCATCCTTTCCATCTAAAAAAATGTTATTATCAATTATTATACAGATGACTAAGAAACATTTAATATATTTATTTTTATTTCTTACCAGGAAACATAAACGAAACAACGTTGTGGATAACTTAAGCGGTTGGGTCCATACCTAGATAACAGCGCCTAGCCCTTGTGAAAAATAACCCTTTGCTATTAGAAGTAAAAAGTACTTTCACGAGCAAAATGAACATTTTTCTTCAGGGCTGAACAAGGCGCTTCCGCTTTTCTTCTTTGGTTTATTGTTCAAGCTGCAAAATTCACTGAATTTCTTTTAAAAAAAAAATTAAATTAATAGTCAAAAAATGTCGGTTACATGGTATCATAAATACAAATAAAAACAACTTTACATACATTTAATATAGAATAAAATGGGTCGGTGTTAGAACAGGGGGCTTCAAATGGATTACATAATTGCAGGAGTAGTCATTATCTTATGCCTATTCGCGTCTGGATATTTTATTAAACGAAAATATTATAGGATGGTTGATGACTTAGAAAATTGGAAGATTGATATTATGAATCGGCCGGTACTAGAAGAGCTTTCTAAAGTAAAACAGTTAAATATGATCGGACAAACAGAAGAATTGTTTGAAAATTGGAGAGCGAAATGGGATGACATCGTTACAGTACAATTACCAGATGTAGAAGAGATGCTTTTTGATACAGAAGAGTTTATTGATAAGTATAAATTTAAAAAAGCAAAACAGAAACAAAGTAAGGTTCGTCAAAAAATGGAACAAATGGAAAAATCTATTGAATCTATGTTAGAGGAATTAAATAACCTTGTTGGCAGTGAAGAGAAAAACCGAACAGAGATGGAAACACTTCAAGAAGCATATCGGGAAAGTAAAAAAGCACTGTTAGCACACAGACATACTTTTGGTAAAACAGAAAAAAAATTAGAAGCAATGTTAAAAGATGCTTCCGTTTTATTAAACGAATTTGAAGTGAAAACAAATAACGGAGATTATTTAGAAGCTAGAGAAATCGTGTTGAAGACAGACGAAATTGTATCTCATATTGGGTTTTTAATCGAGCATATTCCCCCGTTATTAATAGAGTGTCAAACAAAATTACCAGAGCAAATTAATGAGCTAAAAGATGGCTATCAAGAAATGCTTGAACAAGGATTTATTTTAGAGCATATTCAATTGGATATTGAAGTAGAGGAAATAGAAAAAGACTTGCAATCATGTAATAATTATATACGTGATGGACAAGTAGAAAAACTCCAGTCTACTATAGCTGATATACAAGAAAAGATAGAAGTATTATATGACTTGTTGGAAAAAGAAGTACTTGCAAAAAATTATTGGAATAAAAATTTAGCATCAGCAAAAGAAGTTCTTGGCAATATAAATGAAGCAAATGAACGACTGCAATCGGAACTTGGATTATTGCAAAGAAGCTATCATTTACATAATGAAGATTTAGAGCTGCAATACAAGCTTGAAAAACGAGTAAAACACTTATATAAACAATATGAGGTTTTAGAACATAAGCTACTAAATGAAACTGCAGCACATTCTGTGTTATGTGAAGAGTTAAAGCTACTGAAAGAGCAGTTGGAAAGTATATCAGACGAACAAATAATTTTATTCGAGAAGCTGCATGCATTAAGAAAAGATGAAGTGGCGGCCCGTGAAAAAATTAAAGATTTAAACAAAGAAATTACACAGTCCATTAGATTGGTAACAAATAGTAATTTGCCTGGTGTAACAAATGAATATACTCATTTATTACATGATGCGAAAAAAAGTATTACAAAAGTAAAAACGGTTTTAGAAGAAGCTCCATTGGATATAGCATCTGTACATACCTTGCTAGAACAGGCAGAAAGTACTGTTTCTTCCTTTATTTATGCAACAAATGAGTTGGTAGAAACTGTTTTATTAGCAGAGAAACTAATTCAATATGGTAATAGATACCGGCGCAAATACCCGAGAGTGGAAAGAAATTTATCAGAAGCAGAAGCGGCATTTAGACAATTTCAATATAAAGAAGCTTTTGAGCGGGCTGCAACCACAATTGAAGAGGTGGAACCGGGAAGTACAAAACGTTTAGAAGCATGGATTCTCGAGCAAACAGAAAAAGAAAACCAATATAGTTGAATATAGAGTGTGTATACATAGCTCATTTTGGTAACTTTTGATAAGCTTATTAATGGTTGCTGTGCTTGTCATTATGTCATGAACCTTGTGAAGAGCGGGAATACTTCGGATAGTTTATGAAACTAAGCAGGGCGGCTAAAGAACGAAAAAAGCAAATGTTTGTGGAATGTTAAGAGGGGAGATACTACGTAAGTAGAACTTCTCTCTTTTTTTGTATGGAAAAAGGGTCGGAGCTGCGTGATTGGGATCGAAATAAACACGGTATTGTGCTCAATATTTTGTTTTTTATTCGAATGTATAGGGGAGTTTCTCTCGCTCGCGGCGCCTTTATTAGGTTTGAGTCTGCCTTTTCCTTGTTAGATGGTGGAAACGGGGGATGAGTCTCCGTGTAAGTTTTTTATGGAAAGGCTTTGTTAAACGATAATGTTGATTTAAACAAAACAAAAATATTACGATAGAATGTATTTATATTTTCAAATACAAGTTACTATGATAGGATTTAAAGTTGGCAAGTATACAGGAAAGGTGAGGCTTATGATATATTTAGATAATAGTGCGACGACTAAGCCATTTCCAGAAGTGTTAAAGTCATATACAACTGTTGCGGCTAATTATTTTGGCAATCCTTCTTCCTTGCATTCATTAGGAGGACAAGCAGAAAAACTCCTTTTTCAAGCAAGGAAGCAAATTGCTGACCTGCTGCATGTAAATAGCAAGGAAATATTTTTTACATCAGGTGGTACAGAAGGCAATAATTTTGCTTTAAAGGGAGCTGCTCATTTTTATAAAGGCAGAGGCAAACATATTATTACAACAGCAATAGAGCATGATTCTGTTCATAAAGTCCTCGAGCAACTGCAAAAAGACGGATTTTCTGTTACCTATATTCCTGTTGATGAAAAAGGTGTCGTATCTGTAGAAGAAGTGAAACAACATATTCAAAAAGATACCATTATCGTTTCTATCATGCATGTGAATAATGAAATTGGTTCTATTCAACCGATTCAGCAAATTGGGAAAATGTTAAAAAGCTACGATCGAAAAATTATTTACCATGTCGATGGTGTGCAAGGTATAGGAAAAGCACCCATTTCGATAAAAGAGACAAATGTTGATTTATATACTATTTCGGCTCATAAATTTCATGGGTTAAAAGGAAATGGAGCTTTATATATTCGCCAAGGTATAAAACTAGCGCCATTATTGGCAGGCGGAGGACAAGAAGGAAATTTGCGCAGTGGTACTGAAAATGTCTCAGGGGCAGTAGCTACTGCGAAAGCACTTAGAATGCAATTGCAAGTCCAACAGGAAAAAATAGAAAAACTCAAACAGCTCAATCGATTTTTACGAAATCAATTACAAGAAATCAAAGATGTGGTCATACACTCTCCTTTTAACAGTGTCCCCCACATCATTAATTTTTCTGTAATAGGGATCAAAGCAGAAGTGTTCGTCCATGCATTAGAAGAACAAAATATTTTTATCTCCACAACAAGTGCATGCTCTTCTAAAAATAATACGGTAAGCAAAACGTTGGTTGGCATGGGAGTTCCGCAGCATGTGGCAGAAAGCTCTTTTCGAATTAGCTTATGTTATGACAATACAATGGAAGAAATGAAAAAGACAATGGACGTAATAGTTGAAACAATAAAATGGTTAAGAGGTGTAATGAAATAAATGATGTATGATCGTATACTTATTCGTTATGGGGAACTTTCTACAAAAGGGAGAAATAGAAAAATATTTGTAGATAAATTAAGAAAAACAATTGAAAAAGCATTAATTTCATTTCCACTTGCAAAAGTAGAAGCCAAAAGAGAAAGAATGTATGTGATTTTAAACGGTGAAAATCCAGAGGAAATAACAACTGTATTAAAAAATATTTTTGGGATTCAATCATTTAGTCCAGCAATTAAACTGGAAAGGGATATTGATACAATTAAAGAGGTGGCATTGCAACTAGTTTCCTCTCTTTATAAAGAAGGAAATACATTTAAGATTAGTGCAAGAAGAGCAGATAAATCTTTTTCATTAGATACTGGGGAAATTAATTATTTATTTGGTTCTCATTTGTTAAAAAATATTCCAGGGTTAAAAGTGGATGTGAAAAATCCAACTATTAATGTGCAAATAGAAGTAAGAAGTGAGGCTGTCTATTTATCATGTGAAAATATAGCAGGTGCTGGAGGATTGCCGGCCGGCACTAGCGGAAAAGCAATGCTTATGCTTTCTGGTGGTTTAGATAGTCCTGTAGCTGGATATTTATCGATGAAACGTGGTTTAGAACTGGAAGGAGTACATTTTTTCAGCCCGCCATTTACAAGTGAAAGGGCGAAACAAAAGGTAATCGATCTTTCCAGCAAATTAGCTAATATAAACGGACATTTTGTTTTGCATATTGTTCCATTTACTGAAATTCAGCAATTAATTCATAAGCAAATTCCAGAAAATTATACAATGACCGCGACAAGAAGGCTGATGCTTCGGATTACAGATGAAATACGCAAGAGACAAGAAGCGCTTGCTATTGTGACAGGAGAAAGCTTAGGACAAGTTGCCAGTCAAACGCTTGAAAGTATGTATGCAATCAATGATGTGACAAATACGCCTATTTTAAGACCTCTTATTACGGTAGATAAGTCAGAAATTATTGACATAGCACAAAAGATAGAGACCCATGATATTTCGATTAGACCGTATGAAGATTGTTGTACCGTATTTGTACCTTCCTTACCAAAAACAAAGCCAAAAAAAGAAAAAGTTCAATACTACGAAAGCTTTGTTGATTTTGAGCCAATGATACAGCAGGCAGTAGAGAAAGTCGAAACAATTATTTTAAAAAGAAATGTTAGGATAGATCAGTCTGAAGAAATAAATTCATTATTTTAAGGCTGTGTTATGGTGGTGTCGAGGGACAAGCCACCATGTGGTTTTTTTGTGAACAATTACCAACAGAAATGACGAATGAAGGTCATGTGTATTACACATTCTATTATCACAAGGAGGTGATACACATGGCTAACAACAGTTCAAATCAATTAGTAGTACCTGGTGTTTCTCAAGCGTTAGATCAAATGAAATATGAAATCGCTACTGAATTTGGAGTAAGTCTTGGTGCTGAAACAACTTCTCGCGCTAACGGTTCCGTTGGAGGGGAAATCACTAAACGTTTAGTTCAAATGGCTGAACAACAACTTGGTGGTTATGCAAAATAATTTTATATGATGGCTACAAGGAGTGAGGTATAATGCCTCGCTCCTTTCTAACTTTTATAAATGTTTTATCATGTCTTTATGAACAGTAACCTAAAATAGAAGCAATTCTATTTACTTCCTACTTCTTTTTCAACCACTTTCTCCTAAATGACTTCGATTGATTGTGATATAATTATTTCAAAAATTTTCTAGAAATAGTATAATGACTAAAGTGATTTTTTATAACCTATTTATTAGGGGGAGAAGAAATGTGTCGAGAAGAATTACTAGCTCCGGAATATTATAATTTTGTTTCGGAGATAGAAAAGTTTGCCCAAAATGCAGATAGAGTAGCGTTAAAATGGGAAAACGAAGAAGGTCAGACGAAAGAAGTAACGTATTCCAATCTGTTAAAACTTGCTAACCAAATGGGTAATGTTTTAAAAGAAGCTGGATTACAAAAAGGGGATGTCGTATTAGTAATCGTTCCGCGATTAGTAGAAGCATATCAAGTATATATAGCAGCCCTTAAATTAGGATTAATCATCCTTCCAAGTTCGGAAATGCTCCGTGCAAAAGATCTGCAATATCGCATAAACCACGGGGATGTAAAAGCAGTTATTAGTTACTATCCATTTATAGAGGAACTCGCTGCTATAGATGAAATTCAGTCTATTAAACGTTTTGTCTTAGGGAATCCAGTGGAAGGATGGGACCATTTAGACAAAAAAGCAAAAGAAGCTTCTGATGAATTAGCACTTTGTGAGACGAAAAAATCAGATACGGCATTTATATCGTATACATCTGGTACGACTGGTAATCCAAAAGGGGTTGTACATACACATGGTTGGGCATATGCTCACCTGCGGACAGCTGCACCATACTGGCTATGTATAGAAGAAGGAGATTTAGTATGGGCAACTGCAGGTCCAGGATGGCAAAAATGGGTATGGAGCCCTCTTTTATCTGTGTTAGGATCAGGTGCAACAGGATTCGTATATCATGGCAGATTTAATCCTGTTAAATATTTGAGTTTGCTGGAAAAATACAAAGTGAACGTTCTTTGCTGTACACCAACTGAATATCGCTTGATGGCAAAAGTGGAAGAGATTGGATCTTTCCAGTTAACGAATTTAAAAAGTGCAGTTTCAGCAGGAGAACCGTTAAATAGAGAAGTAATCGATGTATTTAAACATTATTTTCATTTAGATGTTCGTGATGGATATGGACAAACAGAAAACACGCTATTACTAGGAATTACAAAAGGGATAGAACTACGTCCAGGTTCAATGGGGAAACCTACGCCAGGAAATCTAGTGGAAATTATTAATGAAGATGGAGAAACTTGTGCGGTTGGAGAAATTGGCGATATAGCTGTACATAAATCAACACCTGCGTTATTTAAAGAATATTTTAAAGAGCCAGAAAGGACACAAAAACAATATAGAGGCGATTATTATATTACTGGCGATAGAGCAAAAAAGGATGAGGATGGATATTTTTGGTTTGAAGGACGCAGTGATGATATTATCATTAGCTCTGGCTATACCATTGGTCCATTTGAAGTAGAAGATGCGCTTGTAAAGCATGCTGCTGTTAAAGAATGTGCAGTTGTTGCAAGTCCAGATCCAATCAGAGGGAATGTTGTAAAAGCATTTGTCGTATTAAGAGACGGGCTAGAAGGAACAGATGAATTAATAAAACAACTGCAGACGCATGTTAAGAAGTTAACAGCACCTTATAAGTACCCTAGAAAAATAGAATTTATTGAAGAGTTGCCGAAAACGACTTCTGGTAAAACACGTCGTGTAGAATTAAGAGACAACGAAAGAAAAAAACAGTACGAAGTTTAATTTATATAAAAAATAGAAGGAATAAGCAGATTGTATCGTTAATATATACATATCTGCTTATTTATTTCGAACAGCTTTCTTCAGGAGGAGTATCATGGGAACATTAATATTTGGAGGAAATATATATACATTACAGGAGGAAGGGCATAAAGTAGAAGCAATTTACATAGAAGGTTCCTCTATTGTAGATTATGGTAAAAAAGCATTATTAGAGGAAAAGTATCAACCTCGTATAGATAATACAATTGATTTACATGTCGACACTTTGCTTCCTGGTTTTGTTGATAGTCATATGCATCTTATCGGCTACGGGGAAAAGCTGCTGCGATTAGATCTTTCTGAATGTACTTCTCAAGAGGCGGCGCTTCAGAAAGTTGCTCGTTTTGCTGAAAAAATTCCATATGGGGAATGGGTCATTGGAGATGGTTGGAATGAGAATTTATGGGAGGGGAAATCTCCATTTACAAAAAAGGAATTAGATGCAATTGTTCCGCACCATCCTGTCCTCCTTCATAGAATATGTAAACATGCTATTGCCGTGAATTCTAAAGCATTACAGCTAGCAGAGGTAACAGAACAAACACAAGTACCGTTTGGAGGAGTGATAGAACGCGACGAAGATGGTGTATTAAATGGGATATTAAAAGATCAAGCACAAGAGCTTATTAAAAAGCATTTGCCAAAAGCAACCGATGAATATGTCGAAAAAGCATTAAAAACAGCAATCAAAGCTGCCTACCGATTAGGGTTGACAGGTGCTCATACAGAAGATTTATATTATTATCATGGATACGAAGGAACTTATCGTACGTTTAAAAAAGTTATAGAAGAAGATGGCAATTTCTTTCGTACGCATTTATTGGTGCACCATGAAGTGTTTTCCGACATGGTACAAGCAAATGGGAAATATTTAAGCGGTGGAGAATGGGTAGAGCTAGGAGCAATGAAGATATTTGCAGATGGTGCATTTGGCGGCAGAACAGCATTTTTAAGCAAACCTTATCATGATGATCCAACAACAAGAGGCGTATGTATTTTTACACAAGAGCAGCTAAATAACCTAGTAAAATCTGCACGGGAAAAAGAAATTCCTGTTGCCGTACATGCAATTGGCGATGCTGCATTTGAAATGGTGTTAAATGCAATGGAAAAACACCCGTTACAAGGGTTTGGGAGAGATCGTTTAATCCATGCAACGATGCTTCGGGAAGACTTGTTGGAACGGGTGAAAAAATTACCTGTTATATTAGATATTCAGCCATGTTTTGTCACATCTGATTTTCCATGGGTAATCGATCGACTTGGAAAAGATAATATGAAATATTGTTATGCATGGAAAACATTATTAGAAGAAGGGGTGCATTGTGCTGGTGGTTCAGATGCGCCAATTGAGTCAGCAAGTCCACTATTAGGGATACAAGCTGCAGTAACTAGAACAAATAAATTTGATGTTAGCAAGAAAGGTTATCAGATGGAAGAGGCGCTATCTGTTTATGAAGCAGTTTGTTTATATACGAAAGGAAGTGCCTATGCCATTTGCCGTGAAACAGAACGAGGAGTCATTAAAAAAGGCAACGCCGCAGATTTTACTGTTTTAGATCGGGATATTTTTGAAATAGAAAAAACAGAAATAGAAAAACTAAAAGTAACAAAAACAGTGATTGGCGGAAAGGTTATGTATGAGTGTGGCTCCATCCAGTAAAAATAAAAACAAAAAAGGTTAGTGATGTATAGTATCTAATCTTTTTTTGTTTGGCTGTTTTCGTATAGAATGTTGCTTTTAAACTCGCAGACGGAATACACTTCGCTTTCCGCGGGCGAACGTCGAGCCTCCTCGTGAGCATACGCTCTGCTTAAGTCTCGTCTTTCTCGCATTCCCACTTGAGTCTACGTGTATTCCGTCTGCTGAGTACTTCTTTTCCTATTTTTTTAACGTAAAAAACAACAAACTTTGAGAAAACAGTCTTTTGTTTTAAAATTGTTGTTTTTATAATATTTTAGCATTATAATTGGGAATATTTCGATAATAGAAAGAAGCGATATGGATGTCAAAACATGACGTGAAAATAGGTGCCGTTTTTGCAGCGATAGCTTATTTGATTTGGGGATTATTCCCTGTTTATTGGAAGTACTTGCAAGAAGTAGGTGCAGATGAAATATTAGCAAACAGAATTCTTTGGTCTTTTGTTTTTATGATTATTCTTGTACTGGCAACAAAAAAATGGAGAAAAGTTTTCATTACTTTGCAATCGTTTAAAACGAATAAAAAACAGGCATTCTATTTATTTATAGCGTCTGTCCTAGTCAGTGGCAATTGGTTTATTTATATTTGGGCAGTAAATGCAAACAGAGTGATTGAAACAAGTCTTGGCTATTATATTAATCCATTAGTTAGTGTGCTATTAGGTATGATCGTACTAAAAGAAAAGCTTACAAAAGCTCAATATCTTTCCTTTGCGTTAGCAGCAGTCGGTGTCCTGATCTTAACAATTTCACATGGTACGTTTCCATGGATTGCTTTATCATTAGCTATTACTTTTGGTTTATATGGGCTGACGAAAAAATTGCTTTTTTTAGATTCAGAGATTGGTTTAACGATTGAAACAATGTTTATAACACCATTTGCGCTTGGATATATGATTTACTTATTTATAAAAGGAGACCATGCACTGGTAACGGTTTCTACTAGTATGGATGTATTATTAATGATGACGGGAGTGTTAACGGCTATTCCATTGCTCTTTTTTGCAAAAGGAGCCCAAAGAATTCCTCTTTCTATGTTAGGGTTTATTCAGTATATTACACCCACTTTAACTTTGCTATTAGGGGTATTTCTTTTTCATGAAGCGTTTACATCTACCCATTTAATCGCATTTCTGTTTATATGGACAGCTCTGGCTATTTATTCGTTGTCAAAAACAAAATTAAGTCTACTATTCACCAAGCAGAAAAAACAAGAAGTTGTTGGTAGATAAAAGGAGCATTTTTTTATTTCTATGCTTCTTTTTTATTTATAATAAAAGGCTGTTTTCTAAAAGTTTGTTGTTTTTGAATAAAATAATAAACATTGTGGAAGTACTGAGCAGCCTGAATACACGTAGACTCCTGCGGGAAAAGCGAGAAAGCCGAGACCCCACAGGAGCATAGCGACGAGGAGGCTCGGCAATCGCCCGCGGAAAGCGAAGTGTATTCAGGCTGCGGGTTACATAACAACAATCTATACGAAAAGAGCCTAATAAAAAATCCAATTTTCAGCATTGATAATGCCTTATAGCAGCTAAAAGGTGTGCTTGCAGGATTATTTTTGTAAAAAAACACGATTTTAATAATAAAATTCCCTATTTTTGAAACATTTTAATAAAAGGACCGTATATACTGATGAAGTTAATTTAGGAGGGAATTTTTACATGAATGGAAAAAGATGGGCAGCTTTAGGGATTGCTGCGGCTATTTTTATTTTTTCGGCTATAACAAGCGCAGTATCAACTGCTATGACGACAGATTGGGAAAGTGCATTTGAAGGCATTCTAAATGAAAAAAATAATGCATTTGCTGAGGATATTATTAAAGATGGAAATGATATGGAGAAAATTGCTGTATTGGATGTGAATGGAACGATTCAGGATACAGGAGGGGATCCGGCATCGCTTTTATCTTCACCGGGTTATAATCATCAAGCCTTTATGGAAAAATTAAACCACATAAAAGAAGATAATGATGTAAAAGGACTTATTATTAAAGTAAATTCTCCTGGCGGCGGAGTAGTGGAAAGTGCAGAAATACATGATAAAATTTCAGAAATTCAAAAAGAAGCAAAAAAACCAGTCTATATTTCGATGGGATCAATGGCTGCTTCTGGCGGCTATTATATATCGGCAGGAGCTGACAAAATTTTTGCAAGTCCTGAAACATTAACGGGTTCACTAGGTGTTATTATGCATGGCGTAAATTATAAAGGACTTGCAGAAAAATATGGTGTCGATTTTGTAACGATTAAAAGTGGTCCTTATAAAGACATTATGAGTCCTTCAAGAGACATGACAAAAGAAGAAAAAGATATTCTGCAAACAATGATTAATAATTCGTATGAAGGCTTTGTAAAAGTAATTGCTGATGGAAGAGGAATGTCACAAGTGGACGTGAAAAAAATTGCTGATGGAAGAATTTACGATGGAAGCCAAGCGAAAGAACTAAATTTAATTGACGATTTTGGTTATTTTGACGATGTAGTAGAGCAAATGAAAAAAGATTATAAGTTAAAAAATCCTACAGTTGTAAGTTATACAGATAATACTGGGTTTGCTTCCATTCTAGGAATGAGTGCCAACAAATTAAAATTAATGGGTGAGGATAAAGACATAGCTAACATGTTAAAACTTGTTACAAATACAAATTCGCCTCGTCTTATGTACTTATATGCAGAATAGGAGGGGAGAACATGAGTAATTATTCTGATCTTGAAGAACAAAATGAACAACGAGAAAACATCGTTTCAGCAATGAACGAACAGGATGAATCCGTTTCGTTAAATAAAATGGATGCAATTGCACAAGTAAACGAATTTCAATATGCAGGATTTTGGATGAGGTTTTGGGCATATTTAGCAGATTTGCTTATTATCGGGAGTCTCAATCGAATTCTTATTTACCCAATTTTTCGCTGGATGGATATTCCGTTGCATGAAGGTGGAATTTTTTCAACTGTAAATATTTCAACAGCGGTTGTCTTTTATTTATATTTTGTCCTCATGACAAAATTTTTGAAGCAAACATTAGGAAAAATGATATTTGGATTAAAAGTAATACCGTTAAAGAAGGAGCACTTGTCGTGGGATACGGTTCTTTTCCGAGAATGGATTGGTCGTTTTATTTCTGCAAGTATTTTTATTCTTTACGTATTAGTAGCATTTTTGCCAAAAAAACAAGGCTTGCATGATTTATTTGCCGATACAGCAGTTGTTCATGTTAAGTAAAATCATCATAATATGATTTATAAAATGAGGTTTTCGATAGTCGGTAATTCGACTAATGAAGGCCTCATTTTTTATTTCCTAAAACTTGTAAAATCCAGGTTTATTTTTTGGAGAAAATACCGATAATAGATTGCTGAAAGGTGTGAAGTGGATGGAAATCTTAAATATTGTTGGCATTATTTTGTTCCTGCTTATTTTACTATTTTTAATGAAACTAACAGTAAATGTACAATACTATCATGCAAAAGATAATGATGATTTATCGATTGAAATCAGAGTATTATTTGGACTTATAAAATATAAAAAGAAAATACCTTTAATTAAAATAGATAATAATTCTCCTACTATGGTAGTGAAAGAAGAAACAGAAATAAATGATTCAGAAGATAATAAGAAAATAAAACAATTTTCAGCGGAAGATTTATTAAACATCCTCTCTAATACTAAAGAACTTTTGCAGCATGTAACAAATTTTAATCGAATTATGAGATATTTTTTTTCTAAAGTCACCGTAAAAAATATCGAGTGGCATACAATTGTAGGATTAGGTGATGCTGCCCAGACAGGAACAATTGCTGGAGCGTTATGGGGGGTTAAAGGGGCGATAATAGGTATATTAAGTCACCATATGAAAATGAAGAATATACCGAAAATAACGATTAATCCGCAATTTCAACTAAGGCAATCAGAAACATTATTTAAGTGTATGTTTCAATTCCGTCTAGGGAATGCTATTGTAGCAGGAATTAAAATCGTGAAATTTTGGAAAGGCGGATTTCCTAAATTTAAATCAAATGATGTCACTACGTCTGTCCAAAAATAAATAGTGAAATATTGGGAGGAATAAGAATATGTCAGATCATCCAATTCAAGGTTTAATGACAACTGCGATGGAAAGTCTAAAAGAAATGATTGATGTAAACACCATCATAGGAGATCCTGTGGAAACACCGGACGGAAGTGTTATTCTTACAGTATCGAAAGTGGGTTTCGGATTTGCAGCAGGTGGAAGTGAGTTTACACTGGAAAATAATTCTTCAAAAGAAAATTTGAATGCGAAGCACCCTTTTGGTGGAGGTAGCGGTGGAGGAGTTTCCATCACACCAATTGCTTTTCTAATTGTGAACAGTCAAGGAGTAAAAATGGTTCATTTAGATGAAAGTACTCATCTTTATGAAAAAATATTAGACTTTGCACCACAAGTAGTTGAAAAAATCCAACAAATGCTTTCAAAAAATAATCAACAATCAGCATCACCTAATCCACAACCATCAAAACCAAAAGAAGATATTGAGTTTTGATTTTAAATAGCTTGATTAAATGAATAGGCTCTGTTAAACGATAGGGTTGTTTATAGGAAAGGGAGTGGATTCCCTGACCTTTTGAAAATCAACAATGGAATTTAACAGAGCCAATAAATAAAAAAACAAGGTCTGACATAAAAAAAGTGAATCGAAGGAGGAAGTCCTTTTTACAACGATTTACTTATCATGTCAGACCTTTTTCTTTGCAATTGGTGCCATCAAAAGATATGATGAAAATATAGTACATATTGAAAAAAAGTGGAGGAATAAAAACAATGGCTTCGATTACGTTTAAAAACCAACCAGTAACATTACTTGGAAAGGAAATTAAGGTTGGAGATAAAGCGCCAAATTTTTCTGTTTTAGCAAACGACATGTCTGAAGTAACATTAGACAGCTCCAAAGGGAAAGTTCGTTTATTTAGTGTCATTCCTTCTATTGATACAGGAGTTTGTGATGCTCAAACACGCCGCTTCAATGAAGAAGCTGCCAAACTAGAAAATGTGCAGATTATTACAGTGAGTGCTGATTTGCCATTTGCTCAAAGAAGATGGTGTGCTGCAGCTGGCATTGACAAGGTGATAACCGTTTCAGACCATAAAGAGCTTTCTTTTGGAAAAGCATATGGTGTTGCAATCGAAGAGCTGCGTTTATTAACCCGTGCAATTTTTGTTGTAGATGCTAACGATACGGTAACTTATGTAGAATATGTAGCAGAAGCAACCAATCATCCTAATTATGAAGCAGCAATAGAAGCAGTAAAACAAGCAAAATAATATAATGTTTACAAATGCAATTGCATTGTTAATAATAGTAAGGGTCTCGGAAACTTTTCGAGACTTTTTACTTTGTGAAGATCACAAATGTTATCGATGGAAGAGATTAAGTGGAAATAAAAATTGGGTGGTATTAAAATGAAAATGGTTCCAGTGGAAAAATTATTTACTGTTTTTAATGAAACAGCGATTGTCATAAAAGAAGAGCAAGATTGTACATACTTAGAAGCGTTAGCGTTAACAGGGGAAAATATATTTCAAGAAGCTATATTACTAGAAAACTTAAGTGAGTACAGTGTCAAAAGGTTAAAAAAAAGCTATGAATCTGTTTCTTTGGATACGTATAGCAAAGAGGAAATACGTAAAAGTTTTCAGTTGGCGATACTAAAGGGAATGCAAGAAAATGTACAAGCTAATCACCAAATGACACCAGATTCTATTGGTATGTTTATCGGTTATCTTGTGCAAAAGTTTTATAGACCAACAGAGATGCGTCTCCTTGATTTAGCCGTTGGAACAGGAAATTTGTTAACGACCATTATTAATCATCAGCCAGGGAAGCATATAGAGGCATTTGGTGTCGAAATTGATGAGTTATTATTGCAGCTTGCTTATATCAATGCAAATTTACAAGAGCAGCCTATTCAATTTTATAATCAAGATAGTTTGGAAAAACTGTTTATCGATCCTGTAGACGTGATTGTCAGTGACCTTCCAGTCGGTTATTATCCTAATGATATAGGTGCAAGCGAGTATATGCTGAAGGCGGAGACTGGGCATTCCTATGCGCATCATCTTTTTTTAGAGCAAAGTATTAATCATCTCAAAGATGGAGGGTACGTATTTTGCATGGTACCAAATGGGTTATTTGAAAGTGAACAAGCAGGAAAATTGCATCAATTTTTTAAAGAAAAAGTATATATCCAAAGTATATTGCAATTGCCTTTTTCTTTATTTAAAAATAAACAGGCAGCGAAAAGTATTTTAGTGCTGCAGAAAAAAGGGGAAAGCGTTCAGACGCCGAATCAAGTGCTCCTTGCGAAGATACCAAATCTTTCAAATATCACGCAGATGGAAAAAATATTGCTGCAGATTGACGAGTGGATAAAAGAAAATAAACAAGCATAATTATGTAATAAAACAGTTACTACTATTTTCTTCACATGTTTGACAATTTAATGAAAAAATTCAATAAAAACTTAAAAAAACACAGAACTATTGATTAAGTGCTTGAAATGTTGCTAGTACAATGTTTAAATGAGAAATTGAGAGATACTTATGATGTCTGTTGTACATAATAATACTGTTCTGTGTCAGACATTACACAAAAAATGTTGTTATATAAAAGGGGCGTAATTTATTTTATGGCAAAAATTATTGCAATTAACGCAGGAAGTTCTTCATTAAAATTTCAACTTTTTGACATGCCAAGTGAAGAAGTGATTACAAAAGGTTTAATCGAACGTATTGGTTTAAATGAGGCTGTTTTTAATATTTCAGCAAATGGAGAAAAAATTAAAGAAGTGACAGAAATTCCAGATCACGATGTAGCTGTTAAAATTTTACTTAGTAAACTAACAGAGCTTGGCATTATCGCTTCATTAGAAGAGATTGAAGGAATTGGACACCGTGTTGTTCATGGTGGAGAAGAATTTGCAGATTCTGCATTAATTACACAAGAAGTATTAGAAAAAATTGACGCATTATCTGAATTAGCACCACTTCATAACCCAGCAAACCTTACAGGTATTCGTGCATTCCAACAAGTATTGCCGAATGTTCCTGCTGTTGCTGTGTTTGATACAGCTTTCCACCAAACAATGCCTGAAAGTTCATATTTATATAGCCTTCCTTATGAGTATTATGAAAAGTTTGGCATTCGTAAATATGGTTTTCATGGAACATCACATAAATATGTTTCACAACGTGCAGCAGAATTATTAGATCGTCCTATTGATCAATTACGATTAATTTCTTGTCACTTAGGAAATGGTGCAAGTATTGCAGCAATTGAAGGCGGTAAATCAATTGATACATCCATGGGATTCACACCACTAGCTGGGGTAACAATGGGTACACGTTCTGGTAATATTGATCCAGCTCTTATCCCGTATATTATGGATAAAACAAATCAAACAGCAGATGAAGTGCTGCAAGTTTTAAATAAAAAGAGTGGTTTATTAGGGATTTCTGGTTTCTCTAGTGATTTACGTGATATTACGGAAGCTGCAAATGAAGGCAATGATAGAGCAGAACTTGCTTTAACTGTATTTGCAGACCATATTCATAAATATATTGGTTCCTATGCAGCAGGAATGAACGGTGTAGATGCAATTATTTTTACAGCAGGTATTGGTGAAAATAGTGAAATCGTTCGTGCTCGAGTACTAAAAGGTCTTGAATTTATGGGAGTATACTGGGATCCAACATTAAATAAATTATCAGGAAATGAAGCGTTTATTAACTATCCGCATTCTCCTGTAAAAGTGCTTGTTATTCCTACTGACGAGGAAGTAATGATTGCTCGTGATGTAGTAAGATTAGCAAAATAATAATCCAGTAACTATGGCATATATAACAACCCGAGTTACGTACACAATAAAGTGTACAAAATTCGGGTTTTTTCGTTTTTGTAACTGTTTTAGGCAACATTGTGATATCCTACAATATATAACTGGAAGAAATATGTATGGAGGAGATAAAATGCCTTTAACGAAAAGTGAAAAATATTACTTGCATACAATAGAGAAATGGGAACAGCAATTATATGACTATGAACCAACTTATGGAGAAATGGTATATAAGAGATTTATGGATAGGGGAATATCATTGCTTCCAGATACAACAAAAGAATCCTTATTTATAATATTGGACAGTTCTCTGTTTTATGTTCACTCTATCCTATTTAATTCCACCTTTCAAAAAAATGTCTCCGAAAAAATAATGCAAACTGCAAGATTATTTAATGAAGAGATTTTTAGCCTCGAAGATATGAATAAGCTGACGCTTGATCAATTAAACTTTATTGTAAAAGAGCAAATCGCACGCTATCGAATGTTGGCATTTGGGCAAGGGTGTACAACAGGAATCGGAAAATCTTCTTTACTATTAACAGATATATTAGCGATTTTAGTGATAAATCTTCGTGCTATTCAAGTCATTGCCTCAATATATGGACGTCCGGCAATTAGTCCATATGAAATTATGGCGGTATTAAAAGTATTTCATGCAGCCTGTCTTCCTAAAGAACTGCAAGGAGAGGCGTGGATTGAATTAATGGAAGATTTATATAAGCAAGATTATTTTTACAAAGGAAAAGAAGAAATAGTCGATGAGAGCACCTTTCTTTTATTAGTGAAGCAAAGTGTGAAACTTTTATGTATTTATTTCTTCAGCAAAAAATCCTCTACCATTGGCATGATAGTTGGCAGTGGAGCAAACTATCAGTTTACAAGAAAAATAACGGAGTTCACCCATAAATATTATCAAAAAAGTTATCTTCTTTTAAAAGACATGGAAGAATCCCCTCCCAACCATTAAATTTATCTGCCTCATTTCCTAGAAAGGAGAATAGGAATGGATCATCATATTGATGTGGAATTTCAAGCTGAAAAGGAATACCTTGAATACACGAAACAATATATGGAGCAAGTCATCGAAGAAGCATTGCACAGCAAGGGAAACTTGGAAGTAGATATAAAACAGGCAAGTGCTGATCTTGACTATTTAGACAGCAGCTTGAGCTATATACAACTATTAACAAACAGCAGATTTCTGCATATCGCGACTACAGAACTACATACATTAAAAAGATTGATGAATGCACCGTATTTCGCTCGAATTGATTATCAAATGAAAGGGAAGAAGCACAAAGGCATCTATTATATTGGAAAAACGTCCTTATATGAAAAAGATACACAAAAACCAATCATAGTAGATTGGCGGTCTCCAATTGCAAATGTTTATTATGACGGACGCTTAGGAGACGTTTCTTATTTAGCGAATGAAGAAGAAATACACGGGTATCTTTCATTAAAAAGGCAATTTAAAATGAAGGATGGAAGCCTTATTCATTATCAGGATATTGATTTAACAACAACAGATGAACTGCTGCAGCAGTCATTAGCTGGAAAAGCGGATCAGCGCCTGACTGAAATTATATCAACCATTCAGGAAGAACAAAATAAAGTGATTCGTGCTGATCTTAACCGGCCGATTATTGTGCAAGGTGCAGCAGGCAGTGGCAAGACCACCATTGCTTTGCATCGAATTTCCTACTTTATTTATCATTATGCAAAATATTTTCAACCAGAGCAGCTCATGATCATTGCACCAAACAATATGTTTATTGGATATATTTCAGAAGCACTACCTGATTTAGGGGTAGAGAAGATCAGGCAAACAACCTATATCGATTATGTTCAATTATGCATAGGCAAAAAAATAAAAATGATGAAACCAAATGACAAGCTAATAGGCTTGCTTCAACATCAATATGAAAATGAAGAGATGATCAAATGGTTGGCTGACTTTAAAGGGTCGCTCATTTATAAAAAAGTACTGGATCGCTATCTAGAGGAAATAATGGATAAAATGAGTCCAAAAGAGGATTTTAGAATAGAAAAGTTTCCATTATACGGCGCAAAGAAGCTGCAAAGATTATTTAAAAAAGAGTATGATTATCTGCCATTTTTAAAAAGAAAACAAAAAATCAAAGGCGTATTGCAGGCTGATTTAAAACGAAAAAAAACAATCATATTAAATAAGTTGACCGAAAAGTATGAAAATGCCCTGGATTATGCCCTTGCTATTAAAGATCCAATAAAAAGAAAAGAACGTGTTGTTTATTTTTTAGATAAAAAAGAGGAAAGAATAAACCAAATAAAAAAGGAAGCGAAAACAGCAGTCAAGAAGTACATGGATAAAATGCCGACTAATACGCTTTACGGATATTATCAAACCCTTTTTTCCAGTGAACAAATATGGAAAGATTATGCTTCCGATTATTTAACAGATGAGCAAATTACTTTTATTGTAGCTTTTCAACAAAAGCTATTAAAACAAAAGCAGGTCGAAGTAGAGGATTTAGGCGCCCTTTTTTATATGCAGCACAGAATTTTTGGCATTGAGAAAGAGTTAAAGGCGAAAAATATCGTCATTGATGAAGCGCAAGACTATAGTGCACTTCAGCTTTATGCTTTAAAAGCAGGCTTGGAAACAGATATGTTCACATTAGTCGGTGATTTGGCACAAGGCATCCATTCATTCAGAGGTTTAAAAAACTGGCACACATTAAGAAAGGATGTATTTCCAAGAGCAAATTATTTAACGCTGGAGAAAAGCTATCGAACTACAATTGACATCATGAAAGCAGCCAATGATATTTTAAATCTGGTGGATAAGAATATGCCAAAAGTAAAACCAGTGGTTCGCCGGGGAGAAAAACCTGTTTTTCATTCGTATAATAAGAAGTTAGAGCTGATTGAAAGCTTGTCTGCAACAATAAATAATATTCACCAGCAAGGCTATTATTCCATTGCAGTAATCGGAAAAACAGATCAAGAATGCAGACTTATTCATTCGTTATTTAAAAAGCATACAGATTTTCCAATCCAGCTTCTTAGGGAAAGTGAAGAATTGGAAAAAAAACACATCATTATCGTTCCATCTTATTTATCAAAAGGATTAGAGTTTGATGCAGTATTGATTGTTTCTTTGCAAGAAGTTTTTCAGATGGAGGAAATAGACATAAAACTGCTTTATGTTGCGATGACCAGACCGATGCATATGCTGCATATGTTTGCTAAACATGAAAATGACCTATTACTTCATAGGATAGAGGCAAACAATATAAAGATAGAGTCTAAATAGAAGATAAAGAGGTGTCAAATGAGTCAAAATAAACATATTAAACAAGAATATGAAGTAATAAATTGCAAAGTTATTACCGTCAGTGATACAAGAACAGTTGATACAGATACAAGCGGAAAATTAATGAGGGAACTTTTACAGGAAAAAAATCACTTTGTTTCGGAACATATTATTATAAAAGATGATATGAATGAAATAAGAAAAGAAGTTATACTCGGTGTACAATCACAAGAAATCGATGCAGTATTGTTAAATGGAGGAACGGGAATTTCACCTAGGGATGTAACGATTGAAGCACTAAAACCACTATTTATAAAAGAGCTAAATGGTTTTGGCGAGCTGTTCAGGATGCTGAGCTACACGGAAGATATTGGGTCTGCTGCCATTCTTTCGAGAGCAATAGCGGGAACTATTCATAATAAAGTTGTTTTTGCTACCCCTGGATCAACAGGTGCGGTGCGTTTAGCAATGAAAAAACTGATTCTTCCTGAATTAAGTCATATAGTAAGTGAACTTCAAAAAATATGAATAACTTTATGCATAAAAAAAAGAAAGCAAGCTGCTTTCTTTTTTCTATTTCCTCTAGTTGTGAATAAATGATCTTTTCTAAATATATAGGACTTGAAGTGTAAATTTTCAAACAAATCCAGGGAGGATATAACCCTTATTTTCTTTAATTTTCAGCTTTCTCATCTGATTTTCTCCAAAATATAACTAGTACTCTAGCATAAAGAATAAAACAAATAAATTTTTTTATATTTTTATATAATTACTATTGAATTTCCGTATAAAAGTTGTTAAAGTGAGTAGTATAGTTTTTGAATAAAAATATAAATTAATGAATATTTATTCGTATATATAGGAGGAACACAAATAATGGCAAATCCAAAAATAGTTTTAGCGTATTCAGGTGGATTAGATACATCAGTGGCAATTAAATGGCTTCAGGATCAAGGGTATGATGTAGTAGCATGCTGCCTTGACGTAGGCGAAGGAAAAGACTTGGACTTTGTTCAGAAAAAAGCATTATCTGTTGGAGCAGTATCATCACACGTTATTGATGCAAAAGAAGAGTTTGCACAAGACTTTGCGTTAGTATCTTTACAAGCACATACTTTATATGAAGGAAAATATCCATTAGTATCTGCATTGTCAAGACCACTAATTGCAAAAAAACTAGTGGAAGTTGCGGAACAAGAAAATGCAGTAGCAGTTGCACATGGATGTACAGGAAAAGGAAACGACCAAGTACGTTTTGAAGTATCCATCCAAGCATTAAATCCAAACTTGCAAGTATTAGCTCCAGTACGTGAGTGGGGCTGGTCACGTGAAGAAGAAATTGAATATGCAAAACAAAAAGAAATTCCAATTCCAATCAACTTAGATAGCCCATTCTCTATCGACCAAAATTTATGGGGCCGTGCGAATGAGTGTGGAATATTAGAAGATCCTTGGGCTGCTCCTCCGGAAGAAGCATATGAATTAACAGCTAGCCTAGAGAATACACCAGATACTGCTGATGTAATCGAAATTGATTTTAAAGAAGGGGTACCTGTAAGCATTGACGGCATTCCATACAAATTATCTGATTTAATTTTGGAATTAAACAAAATTGCAGGAAAACACGGTATTGGAAGAATTGACCATGTAGAGAATCGTCTTGTAGGAATTAAATCTCGTGAAGTATACGAGTGTCCTGCTGCTATGACATTAATTAAAGCACATAAAGAATTAGAAGATATTACATTGGTGAAAGAAGTAGCACACTTCAAACCGGTTATTGAGAAAAAGCTAACAGAGATAATCTATGATGGCCTTTGGTTCTCCCCAATTACAAAAGCATTGCAGGCTTTCTTAAAAGAAACACAAAAGAACGTAACAGGAACAGTTCGCGTGAAATTATTTAAAGGTCATGCTATTATTGAAGGAAGAAAATCTCCATATTCTCTATATGATGAGAAATTGGCAACTTACAGCTCAGAGGATGAGTTTGATCATTCAGCGGCTGTTGGATTTGTTCAATTATGGGGTCTTCCAACAAAAGTTCAAAGTATTGTGGAAAACAACAAGAAGGTGACAGTGTGAAAAAATTGTGGGGCGGCAGATTTACAAAATCTGCAGAGGAATGGGTAGATGAATTCGGCGCATCCATTCCTTTCGATCAAGAATTAGTGCTGGAAGATATAGAAGGGAGCATTGCCCATGTGACAATGCTTTCTAAAACCGGCATTTTAACAGCAGAAGAAGCCGAAAAAATCAAAAGCGGTTTGCTTACATTAAAAGAAAAGGCAGAAAAAGAGGAATTGTCTTTTTCCGTTAAACTTGAAGATATTCATTTGAATTTAGAAAGCCAACTGACAGATTTAGTTGGTCCTGTCGGTGGAAAGCTTCATACGGGCAGAAGCCGCAACGATCAGGTTGCTACGGATATGCATTTATATTTGCGCAGACAAGTAAAAGTCATTCTTTCTTACATAGAAGAGCTTCAAAATGCGCTGATTAAAAAGGCAGAAGAAAATGTGGAAACGATTATGCCTGGCTATACTCATTTACAAAGAGCACAGCCTATTTCGTTTGCCCATCATTTAATGGCATATTTTTGGATGTTTGAAAGAGATAAGAGTCGATTGCAGGAGAACTTAAAAAGAATTAATGTTTCGCCACTTGGTGCTGGGGCATTAGCAGGGACAACCTTCCCAATCGACCGCATGTATAGTGCTGAATTAATGGAGTTTGATTCTATTTATGAAAACAGTATGGATGCTGTAAGTGATAGGGACTTTATTTTAGAATTTTTATCAACAAGTTCGATTTTAATGATGCATTTATCTCGTTTTAGCGAAGAAATTATTTTATGGTCAAGCCAGGAATTTAAGTTTATTGATCTAGATGACAGCTTCTCAACAGGAAGCAGCATTATGCCGCAGAAAAAGAATCCAGATATGGCTGAGCTGATTCGCGGTAAAACTGGTCGTGTCTATGGAAACTTAATGGGTCTTCTAACGGTGTTGAAAGGTTTGCCGCTTGCGTATAATAAAGATATGCAAGAAGATAAAGAAGGTATGTTTGATACAGTTAAAACGGTTACTGGTTCATTAAAAATCTTTGCTGGCATGATTGAAACGATGAAAGTTAATACGGATGTAATGGAACAGTCTACTAAAAATGACTTCTCCAATGCAACGGAATTAGCAGATTATCTATCAGATAAAGGTATGCCATTCCGTGAAGCACATGAGGTTGTTGGAAAACTTGTTTTATATTGTGTAAATAAAAATTGTTATTTAAGCGACTTATCTTTAGCTGAATTTAATGATGCAAGTGAGTTGTTTGAGGATGATATTTATCATGTATTAAATCCAGTTACGGCTGTTCAACGTAGAAACAGTGCTGGTGGTACAGGCTTTGAACAAATTAAACTAGCAATTGCGAAAGCAAAGGCATGTGTAAACAACAGTAAATAATAAAAAAGGGTAACCTAATAGGCTTGTTTTCACTTACTTTCCGTTTGGAAAAATAAAGGTGATGTTTAAGCAATTAGGTACCCTTTTTGTTTGTAAAGAAGTGGATATGTTAAATTATTTCTTATCGCTGCGAACAATAAGTACATCACATGGTGCATTTCTTGTAATTCCTTCTGAAACGCTTCCAATAATGAATCGCTCAACAGCATTTAAACCAGTAGCACCGCATACAATTAAATCAGCATTCATTTTTTTAGCAATATTTTTTGAAATGATTACTTTAGGTGATCCGAACTCGATTATTTTTTTTACATTGGAAATGCCTGCTAGTTTAGCAAATTCCATATATTTATCAATTAATTCATTGGCATATTCATCTGCTTTTGTGGCAATTTCTTGATCGTACGCAGCAACAGCTGCAAATGAGCGAGTATCGATGACATGTACAATTACAATGGCTGCATTATTATCTTTTGCTAAAACAACCGCTTTATTAAACGCTTTTTCCGCTTCTAGTGAACCATCAACAGCAACAAGTATATTTTCATAATGTAAGCTCATTTTAAGAAACCTCCTTTATGTATATATTATATAATATATAACTGAACATGCATAATCTTTCCTTGCTCATGAGAGAATAAAAAAGAATTTATATTAGGAGGATTACATGGAATGAATCGTAAAGATGAAAATAAAACAGTTAGTGGCACATTCGAGGGAAATGGAACAGATGAAGTAATCGCTCAAGTGAAGGAAGCGTATAATGATGGAGCGATTGACCAAGCAGTTCCAACGAAAACAGACAATAACAAAAAAGCATAAGAGTGACTCAAAAGTAAACGGAGCCTCCAATGGTTAGATATATCAACATTGGAGGCTCCGTTTTTTTCAGAATGCTGCTTCATGTTAAAGCAAGCAGTTTCTTTTCCTTAGAGCGCTGACACTAAAAGTTTTGTATAACCTTTTTGAGTCACCTTCACGCATTAGATTTTATAGTATTTGCAGCTCTTTCGGGAATTTAGTTAATATTTCTACGCCATCTTTTGTCACATATACATCGTCTTCAATTCTAACGCCTGCAATATTCGGCACATATATTCCAGGTTCAATCGTAAACACCATTCCTTCTTGAAGCACTAATGGATTTGTTTCTGTCAGGGAAGGAAATTCATGTACGCTAATACCCAGACCATGCCCTAAACGATGAGGAAAGTATTCTCCATATCCTCCATTGCGAATGGCTTGTCTCGCAGCCAGGTCAACCGTTTTGCAGGCTACACCAGGTTTTGATGCTTCAATTGCCGCAAGCTGTGCTTTAAGAACTGTATCATAAATTTCTTTTTGTTGATCGCTGACCTCTCCATAAGCAACGGTTCTTGTAATATCAGAACAATAGCCGTCTACTACAACACCTAGATCAAACAGAACAAAATCTCCTTTTTGAATGGGTGTGTCCCCTGGGTTGCCATGAGGAGATGCTCCGTTTTTCCCTGTAAGAACCATTGTAGAAAAAGACATTTTCGCAATCCCTTTTTTCTTTAATTCATATTCAACAGCAGCCAGGACTTGCATTTCTGTTTTCCCTTCTGCAATTTCACTACACCCAACTTCTATCGCATAATCAGCCCATTTGCATGCTTCGCGTATGTAAGAAAGTTCTTTTTCTGTTTTCACCATGCGCAGCTGATTGACTTTTTCTTCTGCAGAAATAAATTGTTTTATAGAAGGAAAACCGCTGCGAAGAGATTCGTATCTGCTTACATTCATATGATCTTTTTCCACTGCAACTTTTTTTACAGTATGTGTTTTAGCAGTAATCTTCTGGTGGATAGCTTCCCATGGATTTTCTATATCACTATAGCCGATAATGTCATATTTCCATCCAGCATTTTTAGCATCATTTTTTTCCATAGCAGGACAAATTAAAATTGGCTGCTCTTGAGGAAATAAAATTAATGCTAGTAATCGTTCATGTGGATCACTATAAAACCCGCTAAAATAAAAAATATTATCGGTGGAAGTTAAAAAGGTAAAATCTATTTCTTCTTCCATCATCCAATTTCCTATTAGTTTAAATTGTTCTTCCATATAAAATTACCTCCAAAAATAGTTTGTTTTATCTTATTGCCTCTGTTAATCGATAATGTTGTTTTTAAGAAGAGAATCTGCGAGACTCCTGCGGAAAAACGAGCTGGAAAGCCCCTTTTGACAGAGTTTATTTTCAGGGTAGACACCCATGCAACAAAATTTGCACCATGGCACATGGAAAGAAGCAGTCTCCACATTTATAGCGCAGAGCAGCGTGAATACACGAAGACTCCTGCGGGAAAGCGAGACAGACGAGACCCTGCAGGAGCGTAGCGACGAAGCGGCTCGGCGCTCGCTAAGCAAGAAGCGTAGTGTATTCACGCTGCGGAACTTCTTTTCAGGGTAGGCTATTTTAAAAGACACTTATTTAGTTCGAACAATAATTCTCAGTAAGAACGATAGGAAAAATTTTTCTAATCTATTGATTTATATGTTTTATCTATTTAGATTATCAACATATAACAGACTTGTAAACATTTGAGAGGCGAAATACTTTTCGCTTAGACATTTTTATTCGTTGTCCGCATAAAATGGGAATAATAGAGGAAGGAGGAAATAGTATGAATAAAAATAGATATTTATTATGTTTGTTATTATGTGGAGTACTTC
Organism: Niallia yueguangensis; assembly: GCF_052663115.1. Taxonomy (NCBI): domain Bacteria; kingdom Bacillati; phylum Bacillota; class Bacilli; order Caryophanales; family Bacillaceae; genus Niallia; species Niallia yueguangensis. Next base: position 19,029 of record NZ_JBQTCX010000013.1, on the reverse strand, counting down.
TATATTATGGAGTTCCAAGACTGGCACCATATAATGATGGTTTGGCTGGTGTTTTCTCCCTCAGCTGGCTAGCATTTGCGCTTATGGTGATAGCAGGGAATTTAACCGCTATTTTATATACACCAAAAAATAAGCAGCAACCAAATAAAAAAATCAACAAGATGCAAAAGAGAAAAAAGGTTCGTTATTATCAGTAGAAGTAGTGGACAGGACAAATAATACACGAATGTTATTATTCATAAAAACTCCCATGAAGAACGAGTACGCGTCTCCATGGGAGTTTTCTGTGTAAAGAAATTTTCTTTACGTATATTTTTTTGTTTTCCTTACTTGAGAAAAGATAAGTAATTGAATCCGGCGCATATAGACTCTATAATAAAGATAATAATTGTGTTTTTATTTGTGTTGGATTTAAAAAGTAACAGATACATAATTATAAAAAGTACAGAATTTTCAATCTGAATTTTTAATTAAGTAATTGCTTTTGTATTGGAAATAAAAATGAGGGTGAACGTTTTGGCTACTAAACATGAACAAATATTAAGTTATATTGATGAATTGCAAGTTGGTGAAAAGATTTCTGTAAGGCAAATAGCCAAAGCGCTGAGTGTAAGTGAGGGAACTGCATATCGCGCGATTAAAGAGGCTGAAAATAAGGGATATGTAAGCACTATTGAACGAGTTGGTACCATTCGTATTGAAAGAAAAAAGAAAGAAAATATCGAAAAGCTAACCTACGCAGAAGTCGTTAATATTGTCGATGGACAAGTTCTTGGTGGAAAAGCAGGCTTACATAAAACATTAAACCGTTTTGTCATTGGTGCAATGAAACTAGATGCTATGATGCGCTACACTGGTGCAGGAAATTTATTAATTATCGGAAATCGTGTTCGTGCACATGAGCTTGTTTTAAAAGCAGGGGCAGCAGTATTAATTACTGGCGGTTTCGATACAGAAGATCATATCAAACGGTTGGCTGATGATTTGCAACTTCCCGTCATTTCAACTAGCTATGATACTTTTACAGTTGCAGCAATGATTAATCGAGCGATTTTTGATCAATTAATAAAAAAAGAAATCGTACTTGTTGAAGATATATTAACTCCGTTAGAGGATACAGTCTATTTAAGAATAATGGATAAAGTAGAGGATTGGCATAAGCTTAATCAGGAGACATTACATGGAAGGTTTCCAGTTGTAGATCAAAATATGAAAGTACAAGGGATGATCACTTCCAAGGATATCATTGGAAAATCCAATGATCTATCTATTGATAAGATTATGACAAAACAACCGATGACTGTAAGCGGGAAGACGAGTGTGGCTTCCTGTTCCCATATGATGGTATGGGAAGGAATTGAAATGCTTCCTGTTGTAGATGAAACAAATCATTTAGTTGGGATTATAAGCAGACAAGATGTATTAAAAGCACTGCAGATGAATCAGAGGCAGCCGCAAACAGGCGAAACAATTGATGATATTGTGACAAACCAGCTGGTATTAACAAAAGGAAAAGCAAAAGGGGAAAATTCTTTTACGTGTGAAGTCACCCCACAAATGACTAATCATATTGGAACTATTTCGTATGGAGTATTTACTACTATCGTCACAGAAGCAGTAAACAGAGTGTTAAGAGGAGGATATAAAAAAGGAGACCTTGTCGTCGAAAACATGACCATCTACTTTATCAAACCAGTTCAGATGGACAGTGTCATTGAAATTTTCCCGAAAATTTTAGAAGTTGGAAGAAAGTTTGGAAAAGTGGATGTGGAAGTATTTAACCAAGACGTTCTCGTAGGCAAGGCAATGATGATGTGCCAATTGATTGATAGAAATTAAGAAAAGCGGAAGCGCCTTGAATAGACCCGAAGAAAAATGTTCTCTTGGCTCAAAAGTGCATTTTACTTTTAGAGACAAGAGGTTATCTTTCACAGGGGCTAGGCGCTGAAGCTAGACAAAGAAAAGCGGAAGCGCCTTGAATAGACCCGAAGAAAAATGTTCTCTTGGCTCAAAAGTGCACTTTACTTTTGGCTGTTTCGTATAGATTGTTGCTTTTAAACCCGCAGCCCGAATACACTTCGCTTTCCGTGGGCGAGCGTCGAGCCTCCTCGTGTGGGGTCTCGTCTTTCTCGCATTCCCACAGGAGTCTACGTGTATTCAGTCTGCTGAGTACATAAAAACAACAAACTCGGAGAAAACAGCCTTACTTTTAGAGGCAAAGGGTTATTTTTCACAAGGGTTAGGCGCTGGAGCTAGACAGTTATCTAACTAGAAACATAAAAATTTTTATACTTTAAAGTGGACAGGAGAAAAATATGAAACAAAATATACTCGATGCTATAAAAAAATACGAAACAATCATAATTCATAGACATATTCGCCCAGATCCAGATGCATATGGATCACAAGGTGGACTAGCGGAAATCATTAAAGCATCATTTCCGACTAAAAAAGTATACACAGTTGGTAAAGAAGAAACGTCCTTACATTTTTTAAGAAGACTAGATGTAATAGAAGATAGTGAATATACAAATGCATTAGTGATTGTTTGTGATACTGCCAACCAAGACAGAGTATGTGATAAAAGATATACAACAGGAGACATGCTAATTAAAATAGACCATCATCCAAATGATGATGCATATGGTGATCTTGTCTGGGTAGATACGTCTGCAAGTTCTACTAGTGAATTGATTTACGAGTTTTATTTATTTGGCAAAGAACAAGGGTTAATATTAAATGATGAAGCAGCGAGGCTGTTATATGCAGGAATTGTAGGAGACACGGGTAGATTTTTGTACCCGAGTACAACAGAAAAAACGTTCAGTTACGCTGGAGATCTAATTAATTATGATTTCTCCAGAACAGATATATATAATCAAATGTATGAGCTAGACCCGAATGTGATTAAATTAAGTGGATATGTGCTGCAAAATTTTGTGATGGTGGAAAGTGGCGTAGCATATATGGCGATAAAAAAAGAAATATTAAATCAATTTGAGGCAACACCTTCTCAAGCTTCTATGCTTGTTGGAAATTTAGGAAACATTAAAGGTGTTAAAGTATGGGTATTCTTTATTGAAGAAGAAGACCAAATCAGAGTAAGATTCCGTTCAAAAGGACCAATAATTAATGTTATTGCCAAGAAGTATAATGGAGGCGGGCATCCGCTGGCATCAGGAGCAAGTATAACGGATTGGGATACCGTTCCTTCTATTATTAGTGATTTGGAAGAAATTTGTAAAAAATAATAAAAAGAGGAGTAGAAAATGTAATAATTGCAGAAACTTTAGGCTGATCGAAAACGTTTGTATTTCGAGGCGTGAAGCTTTGGGAGGAGCGGCGGGCAACAGGATGTTGGTCAGAACGATGTTGTCACAGGACGTGACGTAATTAGTCGTTCATCCTCTTTTTCCTGGTAATGAGCATCCGAGCAAGGCGAACAACGAAGAAATCGAGCGTTTCTCGACAGCCAAAGAGGAGTGGAATCATCATGCTACTCCTCTTTTTAGTCTGCAAAAGCTACACTAATTTCGATATAAACAGTCGTGTAAATAAATAATTCGGTTACTTTAAACTTATAGCGTTTGCCGTCTGAAAGGATGACTTTGTTTTCAATCGATTTTTTTAATAATTCTCTGCTTTTAAACACTTGATCCATATCTTTAGCAATAATGGTGCTAAGATCATCTTTTATAGATACTTCCATTTCATGTACACTTACAGGATTGATATCATATCTTTTTTTATCTTTACTATTAATTTTTACTATTAAATCTTGGATAGTTAATTTTTCCTCTGTGTTTTTATTTAAGTTTGAAAATTCTTTTTGCCAAATATCTTTTTCATTTTCTAGCTCGGCAATGGTATCTTTTTGCGCTTTTAATTCTTTGCTGTACCGTTCTTGCCACACGCCAAACATAAATAAAAAAATGCACCAGCTGATTAAACCTCCAATGACCATTCCAGCAAAAAAACGTTGAAATGCTGGGCTCTTATACAATGGTGGAACTCTCATTTATATATACTCCTGTGTAATCCATTTAATTAGGGTTGCGCCTGTTTGTGCACCACCAAATGCAGAAACGATCAATAAAATTTGTTTAAAGAGATCTTTTGTGGCAGCATCCAACAATCCTTTTTCAAAGCTGTATATCGTATCAAATGTCCCGCCAATTGCGGTTACAATAGCCCAAATCCTGATCATATCTGATATTCGATGAACTTCTGTAAGCAGCGGTTTACCTGTCAGAAAAGCTGCAAGCCCACCAACAAGTGTTCCTCCTACCATTACGCCGAGAGCAATAAAATAACTTTCAATAAAAGATGAAAAAAATGGCTGTTGATTCATTTTATTTAACCTCACATTTTTGGATAATGATCTTACTTCATCATATGGACAAACATCCTTAAATATGAATTATTTGCTAAGTTAAGAAGGGAAATGAGAACGTATTTTCTTTTTTCTTTTAAACCTACTATAATAGTAAGAAAACGAATGTTATTCTAATAAAAATTAATTTTTTTTATAAATGAGCCAAGATATAGGGTGGTGAAAATAATGTCATTTGTTCATTTGCAAGTTTCTAGTGCGTTTAGTCTTCTTTCCAGTACAGCTTCTATTAAACAATTAGTAACTGAAGCTAAAAATAGGGGCTATAAAGCAGTTGCACTAACAGATCGCAATGTTATGTATGGGGCAGCCTCCTTTTATAAGGAATGTCTAAATATAGGGATAAAGCCTATCATTGGATTGACGGTAGATGTCATTAGTGAAGACAACGAGCAAGCGAACCCGCTCGTATTACTGGCAAAAAACAATATTGGCTTCCAGCAGCTTCTGAAAATTTCCAGCGCTATTCAAACAAAAAATCCAAAAGGGATTCCTATCAAGTGGTTGAAACATTATTCGGAAGGATTATTTGCAATAACGCCTGGAAGAGAAGGAGAAATAGAACAATCTTTATTAGCAGAAGATTATACTCATGCTAAAAATATCGTTCATTTGTATAAAAATATATTTGCTCCAGGTCACTTTTTTCTAACGATTCAAAACCATGAGATTTCGCAACAAAATGTATTAAATGACCGTATTTTAAAGCTAGCCGAACAAGAACAGGTGAAAAGAGTAGCGGCAAATAATGTTTTATATGCGAATCAAGAGGATCATTTTGCTCATAGATGTTTAACAGCATTAAAAAATGGAATGAAATTAGCTGACATACATAAGGATGAATGGGATACAGATCAGTATTATTTAAAAGATAAAGTGGAAATGCTTGAACTATTTTCAAGTGATCCAGATGTGTTAGAAAATACGTGGAATCTTGCGGACAGCTGCAACATAGAAATGGATAAACAAATAACCGGGTTGCCAAAATATCCTGTTCCAACAGAAAAAACGGCGCAAAAGTATTTGGAAGAATTGTGCCAGCGAGGATTAATGGAAAGGTATGGACAACCAACAAGCGAACATATCGAACGTCTTCGTTATGAACTGAAAATCATTAATAAAATGGATTATAGTGATTATTTTTTAATCGTTTGGGATTTTATGAAATATGCAAGAGAAAATGATATTTTAACAGGCCCTGGAAGAGGTTCAGCTGCCGGTTCTATTGTTGCTTATGTTTTGTATATAACAGATGTTGATCCAATCAAATACCATTTATTATTTGAACGTTTTCTAAACCCTGAACGGATTACGATGCCGGATATTGATATTGACTTTCCAGATGTTAAACGAGAAAAAGTAATAGAATATGTAAAAAATAAATATGGAGAGTTGCATGTTGCTCAAATTATTACATTTGGAACGCTTGCTGCGAAGGCATCGTTAAGAGATGTAGGACGTGTTTTCGGTTTATCGATGCAGGAATTAGAAGGATTGTCTCGTTCTATTCCATCTAAAATAGGAATTACCTTAAAGCAAAGTATAAAACAATCTCAAAGTTTGCAAACCTTTGTCGCAGAGTCACCAAGAAACCAAACAATCTTTGAAACTGCTTGCAAACTGGAAGGGTTGCCGCGCCATACTTCTACACACGCTGCTGGGGTAGTATTAAGCGAACAGCCGCTAATTCAGATTATCCCTATCCAATCAGGTCATGAAAATATTTATTTAACGCAATACAGCATGGAGTATTTGGAAGAGCTGGGACTATTAAAAATGGATTTTTTAGGGTTGAGAAATCTTTCTTTAATAGAGTCAATCATAGATATTATTTTTCGTGTGACGAAGCAAAAAATATCCATTAAAGAAATTCCACTTGATGATCCGGCCGTTTATCAGTTATTAAGCAGTGGAGAAACAACCGGAATATTCCAGTTAGAATCTGATGGAATGAGAAATGTATTAAAAAAATTACAACCTACAGAATTTGAAGACATTGTAGCAGTAAATGCACTTTATCGTCCTGGTCCAATGGAAAATATTCCGTTGTATATTAATAGAAAGCATGGAAAAGAACCAATTCATTACTATCACGATGACTTAAAAGATATTTTAGAGAGTACGTACGGGGTTATTGTATACCAAGAACAAATCAGTGTGACACGTTTCGCATAAGGAATACATCCGAAAAGCGACATACCTATAAAAGGTAGAGAACTTATAACTTGAAGTTAGGAATGATAGGGTAACGCCTTGAAACTAACTCCCTAATACTCCAACATGGGATAAAATTTTAGGGATTTTATCTTATGAAGCTTGGTGAAGTCGGCAGAAGCAACCTAAGTCAAGAAAGATACAAGTAAAGATTGGTACAAAAGTGGCTAGAGCCCACCTGTCAGGAAAGTATTAAGTAATCGATATGGTTCGTGATATGCCGGGGGTCTACAAAATACTCATGGTGAGAATGTTTATTTATAAAAACTGACGAACTTCCGAATGTAAGTGTCTAAAGTTCTAGATAGTCGAAAGGCTATTACCACTTTAAATGTGGGGTTAGTGAGGTAGAGTAAAAGTTGATTTTATGAAATACCTTATAGTGTTACAGGCACTATCGAAGCTAACAGGCGCAAAGGAAGCACCTAAAAGTATATGTAAAGATAAAGTTATGGGAACGTGGAAAGCTTAGAACGTGGAGAAATCCTAATTTCGATGAAACGGTAATAAGGAAAAGCTTAAAGCTATAACTTATTTTAATCTAAGTGAAAGTAGTGCCACAGTACCGAAGAAACCATGATAATAAGTGGTGGAGGGATAGGCACAAGTCAAGAGTTAAATTCAAAAGTTATAATAAGGTAATCAGAGGTTCGAGTAAGACTAAGAGAGGTAATCCACCTTGAGTGAAAACTCAAAGGAGGTACACCGACTTTGACAATGAATGTAGAAGAAAAGGCTTTGAAAAAGGGTTCGCTTAGATTCAATGAGTACTATGATATCCAAAGTGTATACGATAATCTTTATAAGGATTCTCAACAAGGTAAAGATTTTAAAGGGATTATGGAAATAATAACTAGTCGAGAAAACATTTTGGTAGCATATAGGAAAATAAAATCAAATAAAGGAAGTCTAACAGCGGGTTGTAATAAGAAAACGATTAAGGACTTAACAAAATTTAATCCTGAGGAAATTGTGGAATATGTTAGAAAGAGACTTAGTAACTATCATCCCCATAGAGTAAGAAGAGTTCTAATTCCTAAAGCAAATGGAAAACAAAGACCTTTAGGGATACCAACGATAGAAGATAGGATAATACAGCAATGTATAAAACAAGTACTTGAACCAATATGTGAAGCTAAATTCTATGATTATTCATTTGGATTTAGACCAAACAGAAGTACCAAACATGCAATTGCGAGATGTTATCACCTAATGCAAAGAAGTTATTTGCATTACGTAGTGGATATAGATATAAAAGGATTCTTCGACAATGTAAATCATGGAAAACTGCTTAAACAGATTTGGAGTATGGGAATCAAGGATAAAAGATTGATTTCTATTATCTCGAAAATGTTAAAGGCAGAAATTGTTGGAGAAGGAATCCCTAATATAGGAACTCCTCAAGGAGGAATCTTATCGCCTCTTCTATCAAATATCGTTCTTAATGAACTCGACTGGTGGATAAATTCACAATGGGATGGATTAAAAACTAAACATCAATATAGTTGCTCAATTGCAGTAAACAGAGCTTTAAGTAAAACAGGATTAAAGGAAATGCATATCGTTCGATATGCAGATGACTTTAAAATCTTTTGCAGAACTCTAACAGAGGCAAGAATAATCAAAGCAGCAACAACAAAATGGTTAAAAGAAAGATTATTCTTGGAGATAAGTGAGGAAAAATCCAATATAGTTAACCTTAAAAAGAACTATTCAGAATTTCTTGGATTCAAAATGAAAGTAGTTCGTAAAGGGACAAAATGGAGTGCACACAAAAAGAGTAGCAAAGATAAATTTACTGTAAAGTCGATAATGAATGATAAAGCATTGAGCAAATCTATCGAAAAAGTCAAATCGGTTGTAAAACAAATACAACATGGTAAACCAAAAGAATTGTCAAAGAATATAGGAATATATAATGCGACAATAAGTGGTTTACACAACTATTACAATGCCGCGTCTCACGTGAGTAAAGATTTTCATAAAGTGGATTACCTTACTTTAAATATTAGGAGAAATCGCTTTAAAGACATTGAAACACCATCTGGGACAATGAGTAAATTTATTAAAGATAATTACGGTGAGAGCAAAGGAATTCATTACTTATGTAGTCAAGCAATAATACCAATTGCTAAAATATCACATAAGGCTCCAATGCAATTCAAAAAGGAAATATGCAATTACACTGTCAGGGGAAGAGCACTAATACATCAATCATTAAATTATGACATTCAAAGAAAGATTCAATATCTAATGAAAACCCCAGTACTAAGTGAAAGCATAGAGTACAATGACAACCGATTATCCTTATTCTCAGCCCAAAATGGTAAGTGTGGAATATCAAACGAAATATTAGATATTGGTGAAATACAATGTCATCATAAGAAGCCTAGAAAATTAGGCGTGGATGACAAATACCAAAACCTAATAATAGTAAGAGCGAAAATTCACAGGTTAATTCATTCAACAAATCCTGAAAAGATAAAAGAATTGTTATATGAATTAAACCTTAAAGAAGAACAAATTCGAAAAGTAAACAAACTTAGAAGAAAATGTGGATTAGAAGCGATATAATTTAATATTTAAAGCCTTACATTCTCAAATCATTGAAAACCTTATTAGATAATAAATGAATTCAAATCTTGATGGAACGCCGTATGAGGTGAAAGTCTCACGTACGGTGTGGAGTGGGGGAAAAGTTGGAGATAACATCAAATACTTACCTATCACTATTGCAAATTGCATCGAAAATGGCCGGTTTTTCCCTGGGGGAAGCAGATCTTTTAAGAAGAGCAGTGAGTAAAAAGCAAAAAGCGGTGCTGGATAAAGAAAGAGTTCATTTTGTAAAAGGGGCAAAAGCAAAAGGATATAAAGAACAAACGGCAAACGAAATTTATGAATTAATTGTTCGGTTTGCGGATTACGGTTTTAATAGAAGTCATGCAGTAGCATACAGTATGATTGCGTATCAGCTTGCGTATTTAAAAGCAAAATATCCGCTTTTTTTTATGTCATCCTTATTAACAGCAGCAATCGGCAATGACAAAAAGATACAGCAGTATATACAAGAGTTAAAGCAGATGGGAATGGAAATGTCCCTTCCTTCGATTAACAAAAGCAGCTATTCTTTTTTAGTGGAAAAAAACACGCTTATTTTTAGTTTGGCAGCAATAAAAGGGATTGGGAACAACGTTTTAAAAGAAATAGTAAAGGTTCGAAAACAACGAAAATTTGAAGATTTATTCGATTTTTGTTTGCGAGTTTCACCGAAAATTGTCAATCGAAAAATAATCGAAACACTTATTTATTCTGGCAGCTTTGATGAATTTGGCATAGATAGGGCAACTTTGCTAGCGACCGTTGATGTTGCGATCCAACATGCTCAACTTGTCCACCCAGAGGAATTAAATGAGGAAGATTTATTTGGAGAAGATGATTTCTTTTTTAAACCAAAATATGTGGAAGTGGAAAAAATGCAGGTGGAAGATAAATTATCTTATGAAAAAGCTGCATTAGGATTGTATTTATCGGATCATCCTGTTTCCGTTTACCAAAAATACGCTTCAACCTTAAACAGCACTCCATTAGCTAGCATGAAAATTGGTCCTAAGCAGCGTGGAATTGTATACTTGACAGAAATAAAAGGAATTCGAACAAAAAGAGGGGAGGAAATGGCATTTCTTTCTCTTTCTGATCAAAGTGGTGACAGCCAAGCGGTCGTTTTTCCATCTGTTTATAAAAAAATACGCTCTATGATAAAAAAAGGAGAAACGATACTAATAGATGGAAAAATGGAGGAAAGGAACGGGAATAAACAATTTATCATCCAAGAAGTTTGGAAAATGGAGGAGACTGTCCAATCACTTCCCAAAAAACCACATAAGTTATACATAAAGATAATTAGTGAAAAAGAAACAGATAGCATAAAACACCAGCTGATAAGCATTCTTAAGAATTATCCTGGCAGCAGTCCAGTGATTATACACTACGTTCAATCGTCAAAAACGATTCAACTGCACAATGAATTTAATATTTCTCCAACCAAAGATTGTCTGGATATATTAATCGATTTATTAGGTTCAAATAATGTTATCTTATCTGATTAACTTTACAACTTGGTAAAGTTGTTATATTGTTTAATAGGTCAAAATTAGTGGAAATACTGAATGTGTACAAAAAGGTTAAAGAAAAATATAATGAAAATATTATAATAGATTGAAGACAAGATAACAGTTATAAACTTTTTAAGGTTATCACAAATAGATATTTTTCGAGGCACAAGTTCTGGTCAGGAAAGTTTTGATAATGATCTTTTCAAGAAGACGGTGCAATGAAGAAAGCGAACGTTCGCCGGCAGACAGATATAAATCAATCATAAAAAAGTGAAATATACTTTCGCTAAAATGATTCTATTATACAGGTTATGCCGGGAACAATATCAATGAATTACGATTCCTAGAAGCGAGTGCTCAAAAAGGTAACAAATATGGATTGCAAAAAGACGGGGAGGCTTCCACATTGATTAAGGAAATTTTTTCGAAATCGAAAAAAAAGAAATATGCAACAATCCCATCTGCTTCAACAAAAAATGAAGTGCCAGAAGGGATTATGACAAAGTGTCCAAAATGTAATAAAATCATGTACACAAAAGAATTACAAAAAAACGATAAAGTTTGTTTAAACTGTGGCTATCATCTACCAATGACAAGCTTTGAAAGAATTAATAGCATTTTAGATGAATCCACCTTTAACGAAATAAACAGCCAAATAAAACCAGGCAATCCATTACAGTTTCCTGGTTATGAAGATAAGATAGCTGGAGATCAAAAAAAGACAAAACTTAACGAAGCAGTTGTAACAGGAACAGGACAAATTAACGGTATTCAAGTTGTAATAGCTGTTATGGATTCTTCCTTTCGAATGGGCAGCATGGGATCCGTTGTTGGCGAAAAAATTACATTAGCAATCGAAAAAGCAAATGAACTTTCCCTTCCATTTATCATTTTTACCGCTTCCGGCGGTGCAAGGATGCAAGAAGGAGTGCTAAGTTTAATGCAGATGGCGAAGACAAGCATCGCACTAAAAAAGTTTAGTGATAATGGCGGCTTGTATATTACTGTCATGACTCATCCAACAACAGGTGGGGTTTCTGCAAGTTTTGCCTCATTAGGAGATTATAATTTTGCGGAACCAGGAGCATTAATTGGATTCGCGGGTAGAAGAATAATTGAACAAACAATTAAGGAAGAGCTGCCTGAAGATTTCCAAACTGCAGAATTTTTATTAAAACATGGACAATTAGATGCAGTAATCCCCCGTACAGACATGAAGAAAAAATTATTTTCTGTATTAGATATGCATCAAGCAGGTGGTGAATTAGAATGGTAGGACTAGATTTTGACAAGCCAATTATGGAATTAAAGGATAAAATTAAAGAACTAAATGAATTTTCCGTCAAAGCGAATGTTGATTTATCAGCTGAAATAGAAAAGCTGGAAACACGACTTGCAAAGCTGGAAAAAGATATTTATGAAAATATGAAGCCTTGGGATAGAGTACAAATTGCGAGGCATCCGAATAGACCAACAACACTTGATTACATTTCTTATTTATTTACAGATTTCTTTGAAGTGCATGGAGATCGTACTTTTGGTGATGATGAAGCAATTGTTGGCGGAATTGCTAAGTTTAAAGAGCTGCCGATAACAGTTATTGGCCATCAAAGAGGGAAAGATACGAAAGAAAATATTCGTAGAAACTTTGGAATGCCCCACCCAGAAGGATATCGTAAAGCGTTGCGATTAATGAAGCAGGCAGATAAATTTAAGCGACCTATTGTTTGTTTTATTGATACAAAGGGAGCATATCCAGGAAAAGCAGCAGAAGAACGTGGACAAAGTGAAGCAATCGCAAGAAACTTGTTTGAAATGGCTTCTTTACAAGTTCCTGTTGTATGTATTGTAATTGGTGAAGGAGGAAGTGGAGGAGCATTGGCTCTTGGTGTAGGCAACCATATTCATATGCTTGAGAACTCTACTTTCTCCGTTATTTCTCCAGAAGGCGCCGCTTCTATTCTTTGGAAAGATGCAAACCAAGCAAAACAAGCTGCTGAGAAAATGAAGATTACAGCCCCCGATTTAAAAGAGCTCGGTATCATCGATGAAATTATTACAGAAGTAAAAGGCGGAGCACACCACAACGTAAAAGAACAGGCAGAAGAAATCGAGAAAGTACTGTTTGATTCGTTGAAATTATTACGAAGCAAAACAACAGAAGAGTTAGTAGAGCAGCGTTACAAAAAATTTAAAAGCATGGGGAAATACTTACTTAGTTAGTATTGAACACATACTTTAATATAAAAAGAAAACATGAGGTTTTTTAAATGAGAAAATAATTATTTAAAAGCCTCTTTTTCATGTGATAAGAAAGTATAAAATTTTTTCAACTTAGACGAGTGTCTAGCTACAGCGCCTAGCCCCTGTGAAAGATAACCTCTTGTCTCTAAAAGTAAAAGACACTTTTTGAGCCAAGAGAACATTTTTCTTCGGGGCTGAACAAGGCGCTTCCGCTTTTCTTAAGTTTTTTCAATAAATTTTTGCCAATACATAATAAATGGCAAAGAGTATATGTTAAACTATATGTTGGATAAAAAATAATAGCTAGTAGCATGAAAAATAGGAGTGAAGGAAAAAATAAGCATGTTAAAATGATAAAACGGTTGCATTTACCTGATTATTCCGTGTTTTATTTTTTTTTCAGATTAAGTTGTGATAGATTTATCTTCGTGATATGTTAGAATTGTTATGGAAAAAAAGATAGTATGGATGGGAAGAAATAGGGTTTTTGCCGGTTTTTCATTTTGTGTTACTAATTAATGGGAATAAGTATCTTTTATTATGTAATATTTGTGACAAATGTTGCAGAAAGATAGTTTGTTATATAATTTAGTATATGTACATTACTACATAATGGTTTTGCATTAATTTGTATGAGGTGATTTCAATGACAGTAAAAAGAATTGGCGTATTAACAAGTGGTGGAGATGCACCGGGAATGAATGCTGCAGTTAGAGCAGTAGTTAGAAAAGCGATTTATCATGATATCGAAGTTTATGGGGTAATTGGAGGTTACGCAGGACTTATCAGCGGTAATTTCCAAAAATTAGAAGTTGGGTCTGTAGGGGATATTATTCACCGTGGCGGAACATTCCTATTCTCGGCAAGATGCGAAGAATTTAAAACAAAAGAAGGTCAGCAAAAAGGAATCGAACAGCTGAAAAAACATGAAATTGATGGACTTGTTGTTATTGGCGGAGACGGTTCTTATATGGGTGCGAAGGCCCTTACTGAACAAGGTTATCCATGTGTTGGAGTTCCAGGGACAATTGACAATGATATTCCGGGAACTGAACTGACAATCGGATTTGACACTGCTCTTAACACGGTAATTGATGCAATTGATAAAATACGTGATACAGCAACTTCACATGAAAGAACATTTATTATTGAAGTAATGGGAAGAAACGCTGGAGATATTGCACTTTGGTCAGGACTTGCTGGCGGTGCTGAGACTATTCTGATTCCAGAAGAAGACCATAATATAGAAGAAGTGATTTCACGCTTGAAAAAAGGTCAAGAAAGAGGAAAAAAACATAGTATTATTGTCGTGGCAGAAGGTGTCAACAGCGGCGTGGAAATTGGAAAACAAATTGAAGCAAGCACTGATTTTGATACACGTGTGTCTGTTTTAGGACATATGCAGCGTGGAGGATCACCTACTGCAGCTGACCGAGTACTTGCAAGCCGTTTAGGTGCATATGCTGTCGAACTTCTTGTTGAAGGAAAAGGTGGACGAGCAGTTGGGATAGAAAAAAATGAATTGGTGGACTATGATATTATCGAAGCGCTAAGTCGCAAACATACAATTGATAATAACTTATATCGTCTATCAAAAGAGCTTTCAATCTAATATATTATTAGTGAAGGAACTCGGATTGGGTAGACAGTTGTTATGCAAAGGCTTCTTCCTAATTTGAGTTCTTAAAATGAGAAGAAATTATCTAAAAAATTGGAGGGCATTTTAAATGCGTAAGACAAAAATAGTTTGTACAATTGGTCCTGCTAGTGAAAGTATTGAAAAATTAACTAAATTAATGGAAGCTGGAATGAACGTAGCTCGTTTAAACTTCTCACATGGTGATTATGAAGAGCATGGCGCTAGAATTAAAAGTATCCGTGAAGCAGCAGAAATTGCTGGCAAAAATATTGCCATTTTATTAGATACAAAAGGTCCAGAAATCCGTACAAACAACATGAAAGATGGCGCAATTGAATTAGAATCTGGAAAAGATATTATTATTTCCATGACAGAAGTAGAAGGAACAACAGAAAAGTTTTCTGTTACTTATACTGGTCTTATTGACGATGTTCAAGTTGGAAGTAAAATTTTATTAGACGACGGCTTAATCGGTTTAGAAGTTACAAGCATCGATAAAGCAGCAGGGGAATTACATACTAAAATTTTAAATACTGGTACATTAAAAAATAAAAAAGGTGTTAACGTACCTGGAGTTTCTGTAAACTTGCCTGGTATTACGGAAAAAGACGCAAATGATATTCGTTTTGGTATCGAACAAGGCATCGATTTTATTGCAGCATCATTTGTACGCCGTGCTTCAGATGTTTTGGAAATTAAACAATTATTAAAAGACAATAACGCATCTCATATCCATATCATTCCAAAAATTGAAAACCAAGAAGGTGTGGATAATATTAATGAAATTTTAGATGTTTCTGAAGGATTAATGGTAGCTCGTGGTGATCTTGGTGTAGAAATCCCGGCTGAAGAAGTTCCATTAGTACAAAAAATGTTAATTGAAAAATGTAATATTTTAGGGAAACCTGTTATTACTGCTACACAAATGTTAGATTCCATGCAGCGCAATCCACGTCCAACTCGTGCGGAAGCAAGTGACGTTGCTAATGCAATTTTTGATGGTTCAGACGCAATCATGCTTTCTGGAGAAACTGCTGCAGGTTTATATCCGGTTGAAGCTGTTCAAACAATGCATAATATTGCTTCAAGAGCAGAGACAGCTTTAAATAATAAAGAAATTCTTTCTAAAAGAAGCAAAGAGGTAGAACATAATATTACTGATTCTATCGGACAATCTGTTGCACACACAGCTTTAAACTTAGAAGTTAAAGCGGTTATTACACCAACAGGCAGCGGACATACAGCAAGAATGATCTCAAAATATCGTCCAAAAGCTCCAATTGTTGCGGTAACATATGATGCACATATTTTAAGACAGCTTGCATTAGTATGGGGTGTATATCCTCGTTTAAGCCATAAATCTGAATCAACAGACGAAATGTTGGATATTGCAGTACAAGAAAGTGTAAACTGCTCTATCGTAACACATGGTGACTTAGTAGTTATTACAGCTGGTCTTCCTGTTGGAGAAGCTGGTACAACAAATATCATGAAAATCCACGTTGTTGGCGATGTACTTGCAAAAGGTCAAGGAATTGGCCGCAAAACAGCTTTCGGTAAAGTAGTAGTTGCTAATACTGCTGCTGAAGCACTTGAAAAAGTTACACCAGGTTCTGTTTTAGTAACAACTGGAACAGATCGTGAAATGGTTCCAGCAATTGAAAAATGCAGTGCGTTAATTACAGAAGAAGGCGGCTTAACTAGCCATGCTGCTGTTGTTGGAATAAATCTTGGCATTCCTGTAATTGTAGGTGTTGAGAACGCAACAAGTATTTTTTCTGAGGGACAAGATATTACAGTTGATTCTCGCATCGGTACTGTTTACAGCGGACATGCAAGTGTACTTTAATTAAATTAGGCTGTTTTCTAAAAGTTTGTTGCTATTTGATTAAGATGAAAAACCTTTAAATATACTGAGCAGCCTGAATACACGTAGACTCCTGCGGGAAAAGCGAGAAAGACGAGACCCTGCAGGAGCAGAGCGACGAAGCGGCTCGGCGCTCACCCGCGGAAAGCGAAGTGTATTCAGGCTGCGGGTTAGATAGCAACAATCTATACGAAAAGAGCCTTAAATAAAAAATAGAAGGGTGTCAAATCGTTCATAATCGTATATTCTCTTAATTTTAAAGAGAATAAGGGGTGGATATGACGATTTGACACCTTTTATTTATTTTTTGGAAAGGCTGTTTTCTAAAAGTTCGTTGTTTGTGAATAAAATAATAAACATGGCTGCGAGGTAAATAACAACAATATAAAAAGAGCGTTTGGAAAATAAGTTATTAAGGATAGAATAGAGTGGTATATTTTGGCTGGTGCATACTATTTCCCTATTGCGAGAATAATCATTATAATAAAAGAGAAAGTGGTTAACTAGGGGGATGTATATGCGGTATTTTATTGTGGCGTTATTGAGTTTGCCTTTTATAGAAATAGCGGTTTTTCTTCTTTTAGGTAAATCCATAGGCATTCCTGAAACATTATTTTTTATTATTTTGACAGGTTTGATTGGTGCCTATTTATTAAAAAAGCAAGGGTTAAAAGCATATAAAAACGTACAGGAACAGCTTCGGTTTGGCCAGCTGCCAGGCGATGCTATTTTAGATGGATTATGTGTATTAGCAGGAGGATTTTTATTACTGCTGCCGGGCTTTTTAACAGACATACTAGGTGCAGTAATATTATTGCCGCCAACTAGAAAAATAATAAAACAGCTGCTAATTAAATGGATGCAGCAGAAAATCCATAAAAACAATCGAGTAAAAATCATTCATTAAAAAAGGCTGTTTTCTCAAAGTTTGTTGTTTTTTACGTAAAAATCTGTGAGAAGAAGTACTCAGCAGCCTGAATACACGTAGACTCCTGTGGGAATGCGAGAAAGACGAGACTTACGCAGAGCGTATGCGACGAGGAGGCTCGACGCTCGCTAAACGGACGAAGTGTATTCAGGCTGCGGAGTTTAAAAGCAACAATCTATACGAAAACAGCCTTAAAAAAACTAGCGGAACCCTTTAAGGGCCGCTAGTTTTTTTGAGGTAGTTATTCATTCGTATTATAAGTTTACGGTTTAATATTTTCTTTTCCGATAATATATTCCCAAATATCTTTAAAAATATTTGCTTTATGCAGTGTACTAATAATAACTAATGTAACCGGTCCGATGATAAGACCTAAAAAGCCAATTAATTTAAATCCAACAAAAAGCGAAATTAAAGTAGCTAAAGGATCAAGCCCAATACTGGAGGAAAGGATTTTAGGTTCCATTATTTGCCGTTGTACAAGAACAACAATATAAAGTACGGCTAAGCCGATTGCAAGCCCTGTTTGTCCTGAAATCACTTCATAAACAATCCATGGAACAAAAATTAGCCCAGTTCCTAAATAAGGGATTATATCAACAATTCCTGTAACGAGGGCGATCGTAATCGCATAATCTACTCGTAATATTAACAATCCAATTAAAATAATAATTGTTGTTATGGAAACAAGCGTTAATTGTGCTTTCATAAATCCTAATAATGCCTTTTTTAAATCGGAAAAAATTGTTTTGCTGCTTGTATGTATACGGTTTGGGAACAACTTTCCAAAAGTAACAGACAAGCGAGCCCAATCTTTGCTAATAAAAAATGTCGCTAATAAAGAAAAAATAATCACACTAGCTGCGTTTGGAAACCATGATAAAATAATCGGGATATTCTGAAAAAATGCTTGAATAAAATCGCCCATTTTGGTTCCGACCTGCTCGCCAACATTTTTAATATTAGCAATAATGGTATCTTGTTGACCTGTTCCCAAATTATTAAAAAGCATTGCAATTCGATTGTAGAGAGGAATAATCTGATCTGTAAAAATAGTTTCTAAATATTCAATAATAGTATTAATATGACGGGGGACAACACTGGCTAAATAGGCAGCACCAACAACTATTTCAGCAATTAATAAAGTGATTAATCCTGCAAAAAAGGATAAGATACAAATGATGCTAATCAAAACAGAGAAGGATCTTGGCAGCTTACATTTAAACTGAAAAAAATTCACTAATGGATTCATAAAAAATGCAATTAAAAAGCCAATAATAAAAGGATAAGTAATCTTGGATAAATAGTAGAAGCTAACTAATAATACTATTGTAAGTCCGATAACAAATAAAAATCGTAAAAATCGGTGTACATATATTGGATTCAAAAATAACCCTCCTACTTATCGAAACGAATTAAAAAAGAATACTATACACATTATAGTCGAGATAGAGGGTGAATACCAAAAATATCCTGATGAGAGCGGAGAAAACGTCGGGATCGTATATTATTTAACTCAAACTTCCCAGTTATAAATTCCTCTTCATGTATTTCCATAACTTGGTTTAGAGCAATTAGAAAAGGGTGATTGATTAGTCTTTTAGGATGTTTTTTTGCAAACATTATTCCTTA
>NZ_JBQTCX010000012.1:0-140199 GCF_052663115.1 Niallia yueguangensis | reverse complement strand
ATATAATAACATTTTCATTATTATTAAGTCAACAACTTTTTTTGTTTTTTCATTAAAACATTTAATTAACTTGCTGACTTGTATGATTATAGCAACCTTTCAACTCTAACGCAACACTTTTTTTAAAAAAAACATAAATTTGTAGATGATATTTTCATTTTTAATAAAACATTGTAATACTCCTCTAAAAAACCTTACCTTACATGATTGAAATTACAAAATTTCCTCTATAAAAAGATGCCGGTTTTTTTCTAAATCTAATATATTTTTAGTTTCTGTCATATTTATTAATGGACGTGTTGGCGATTTGCCCTCAATAAATAAGATTTCTCCTTTTTCTCCATTAGATAATCTTACTTTGCTTCCAACTGTATACTGTACAATTCCAGAGCTTAATGCATTCAATGTTGTTAGATCAAACTTTCCGAAGTAATCCTGCTGCAATTTCTCTAATACTTTAAAAGGTGATTGCTTTCTTCTATATAACCTTTCAGAAGTCATCGCATGAAATGTATCTGCAACTGCAATTATTTTAGCAAATGGATGTATTTTTTTTGCTTCATTACCTAGTGGATAGCCACTTCCATCCAAACGTTCATGATGCTGATAAATAGATAATATGCTTCGTTTTTTAGAAGTGTGTGTTCAGGAATCATTTTAAAACTATATTTTGTATGTTGTTTTACTTCCTTAAATTCTTCTTCTGTTAAAGGTTCTGTTTTTTGCAACAAGAAAGGGCTCACTTTAGCCATACCAGCATCGCTTAAACAACCTGCCAAAGCAATTTGGATTACGTCTTTTTTAGGGTAATGTAATTTTTGAGCAAGATAAGCACTAATGACAGCAACTGCAACAGAATGTTGATAAATATACTCTTCTTTATTTGAGAGATGATAAAGTGAAAATATTTCTTTGCTTGATCCTTCTAATTCATCAAATAAAGGTAATAACATAAAACGTATATTGGCTATATTTACAGGTAATCCTGATTGCCAAGATTGAAATTCCTTTTTATATTGTTGAACAGCATAGAGAAATTTCTTAAAAAAAGTTGTTTTCTCTTCCGTTTGATTTTGACTCTGTACATCCGATTCCAATGATTCTATAAATGTAGTTCCATCAATTTGTGTACTTTCAATCATAACTTCACTAATTAAAAATGCTTTTAAAAGATTTATATGTTCATCCTTTAATACTGTTTTGGCAGTGATTATTGGTTTACTGGTTAAATTATAAACATCTTCTGCTAATATGCACCCTGGTTTTAAATCCTTTATTTTTACGCTCATTTTTATAACCACCTTCAAAATACGGACTTTTATACCATTTTACTGTATTTAACTACTAATGTTAACATCTTTATTCCTAGTTCCAATGAAACAATTTTGTTAACAGACCATTCAGCATAATTAAAAAAGCTGCCAGATATACTGACAGCTTTTTCACATAAACGAAACTATTTGATTATTCTTCTGTGTCTATTTGTTCCTTAATCGGTTGTTCAGAAGTCTCTTCTGTTTCCGTTTCTACTTCTTCTTTCTCTACTTTTGCAACCGTAGCAACAAACTCATCTTCATTTTCGTTCAGTTTAATCAACTTAACTCCTTGTGTACTTCTGCCCATTGAAGAGATATCACTGACTGCCATTCGGATTAAAACACCGCCAGTAGTAATAATCATTAAATCTTCTTCGCCGGTTACAGCTTTCATTGATACAAGTGGACCATTTTTATCAGTGATATTGCATGTTTTAATTCCTTTTCCGCCTCTACCTTGAATTCGGTATTCGTCAGCAGGCGTTCTTTTTCCAAAACCGTATTTAGTAACAATTAGAATCTCCGTATTTTCTTCTAATACTTCCATTCCAACTACTTCATCACTATCAGAAAGGGATATTCCTTTAACACCTGTAGCTGTTCGTCCCATAGATCTTACATCTGTTTCTGGGAAACGGATAAGCAACCCATTTTTCGTACCAATAATAATATCTTTCGATCCGTCTGTTAAGCGTACAGAAATCAACTCATCTCCATCTCTTAAATTAACCGCTATTAATCCGTTATTTCGAATATTGGCAAACGATGATAATGGAGAACGTTTCGAAATTCCTTCTTTTGTAGTGAAGAATAAGAACCAATCATCTACAAATTCAGAAACAGGAATAATGGCATTGACCCATTCGTCTTTTTCCACCCCAAGTAAATTGATGATCGGTATGCCTTTAGCTGTTCTACTGAATTCTGGTATTTCATATCCTTTTAAGCGATACACTTTCCCTTTATTAGTAAAAAACAGAATTGTATCATGGGTTGAAGTTGTACTTAATTGTTCAACAAAGTCATCATCATTTGTTCCCATGCCTTGTATTCCTCTACCACCACGTTTTTGCGCTCGATAAGTAGATGCAGGAAGACGTTTAATATAGCCATTATGGGTTAGCGTAATGATAATATTTTCTTCAGGAATTAAGTCTTCATCCTCAATATTTTCAATTCCGCCAGCCACAATTTCCGTACGTCGTTTATCATTAAAGCGTTCTTTTACTTCCAATAGCTCTGTACGGATAATTTCAAGAACTTTTTCTTCATCTGCTAAGATTGCTTTTAATTCTCCGATTAGTTCAATTAAAGACTTATATTCTTCTTCAATCTTCTCTCTCTCTAATCCTGTTAATCTTTGCAAACGCATATCTAAAATAGCTTGTGCTTGTTTTTCACTTAGATTAAAGTTCTCCATTAATCCTTGACGTGCAATATCCGTTGTTTGGGAACTTCGAATTAAGCTGATTACTTCATCTAAATGATCTAATGCTATCCTTAATCCTTCTAAAATATGAGCACGTGCTTCTGCTTTTCTTAACTCAAATTCTGTTCTTCTTCTTATTACTACTTTTTGATGATCCAAATAATGAGTAAGACACTGCTTTAAGTTAAGTACTTTCGGCTGTCCACCTACTAATGCTAGTAAGTTTATCCCGAAGCTCGTCTGCAAGGCTGTTTGTTTATATAAATTATTGAGTAGTACATTTGAGTTTGCATCTTTGCGCACTTCAATGACAATACGCATTCCGTTGCGATCAGACTCATCTCTTAAATCAGTGATTCCATCTATCTTTTTATCTCGGACTAATTCAGCAATTCTTTCTATTAACTTTGCTTTATTCACTTGATAAGGAATTTCTTTAACTATAATAACTTCTTTTCCACTTGCTTTCGTTTCAATTTCTACTTTTGCTCGTATAATAATCGAACCGCGCCCTGTTTCATAAGCTTTTCGTATACCGCTTCTGCCGATGATCATTCCGTATGTCGGAAAATCTGGTCCTGGGATTATTTCCATAAGCTCCATAATTGATATATCTGGATTTTTACTTACTGCCAGAACGCCATCAATTACTTCTCCTAGTTGATGCGGCGGGATATTAGTTGCCATCCCTACAGCAATACCACTTGTTCCGTTAACTAAAAGGTTTGGAAAACGAGAAGGTAAAACGACTGGTTCTTTTTCTTCCCCATCAAAATTGTCTTGATAATCAATGGTATCTTTATTAATATCTCGTAAAAGTTCCATTGAGATTTTTGACATTCTTGATTCTGTATAACGCATTGCTGCAGCAGCATCGCCATCAACAGAACCAAAGTTCCCGTGGCCATCTACTAACATATAACGGTAGTTAAAATCTTGAGCCATCCGCACCATCGTTTCATAAACAGCACTATCACCATGTGGGTGATATTTACCGATTACATCTCCGACAATACGAGCAGATTTTTTATATGGTTTATCAGAATGCATTCCTAGATCATGCATAGCGTATAAAATGCGGCGATGAACTGGTTTTAATCCATCTCGTACATCAGGAAGAGCACGCGACACAATAACACTCATTGCATAATCTAAAAAAGATTCACGCATTTCCTTACTAATATTAATTTCTTGTATTTGAGAATTTGGCGTATCAGCCATGTAAAGGAACCTCCTTAAGAAAAGCACAAGAAGCTAGAATTAAATCTAGCATCCTAAATAATCTTTCTTTTTTATACAGCCTATTTAAGTAAACAATCCTATCATTTAGAAAAACGGCGTCCATTTCATTAAATATCTAAATTGGCATAGCTTGCATTTTCTTCAATAAAGTTTCTACGTGGCTCCACTTTATCGCCCATCAGCATTTCAAATGTTTCATCTGCTTCAATTGCATCATCGAGACTTACTTGAAGCAACGCTCTAGTAGAAGGATCCATGGTTGTTTCCCACAACTGATCCGCATTCATTTCTCCCAACCCTTTATAACGTTGTATATTTGGTTTAGGAGCCGCAGGAAGAGATGCTAACAATGCATCTAATTGCTTATCATCGTAAGCGTATTCCACACGTTTTCCTTGCTGCACTTTAAAAAGTGGCGGCTGTGCAATATAAATATAACCTGCCTCTACAATTTTTCTCATATATCGATAGAAGAATGTTAATAATAATGTTCGAATATGTGCTCCATCTACGTCTGCATCCGTCATAATGACTATTTTATGATATCTGGCTTTTGTTATATCATAATCATCACCAATGCCTGTACCTATCGCAGTAATCATGGATCTTACTTCATTGTTGGATAGTATTCTATCCAATCTTGCTTTTTCTACATTTAGGATTTTCCCTCTCAGGGGTAAAATCGCCTGAAAATGACGATCTCTTCCTTGTTTTGCTGAACCGCCGGCTGAATCTCCCTCAACAATAAATAACTCACTAACTTTTGGATCCTTGGAAGAGCAATCTGATAATTTACCTGGCAAACTCGAAACTTCTAATGCACTTTTTCGACGAGTTAATTCTCTTGCCTTTTTAGCAGCTATTCTAGCTCTTAAAGCCATTTGACCTTTATCAACAATTTTTCTAGCTACAGAAGGATTTTCCAGCAAAAATTTCTCAAAATGCTCTGCAAAAATGGTATCGGTAATCGCTCGCACTTCAGAATTCCCTAATTTTGTTTTCGTTTGTCCTTCAAATTGTGGATCCGGGTGTTTAATAGATACAATCGCTACTAATCCTTCTCTTACATCTTCACCAGATAGATTCGCTTCTGCATCTTTTAACATGCCATTTTTTCTTGCATAATCATTAATCGCTCTCGTTAATGCCGTTTTAAAGCCGACTTCATGTGTACCGCCTTCATGTGTATTAATGTTATTCGCGAAAGAAAAAATATTGCCTGTAAATCCGTCATTGTATTGAAGAGATACTTCAGCTGTAATACCATCCTTTTCTCCTTCAATATAAATCGGTTCTTCAAATAATACCTCTTTATTACGATTCAAGTGTTCTACGTACGATTTAATACCGCCTTCATAGTGATATTCTTTTCGTTTTTCGTTGTCTTCTCTTTTATCTTCAATAGTAATTCGAATATTACGATTTAAAAAAGCCAGCTCTCTAATTCTATTAGCAAGCGTATCATAATCATACTCTAATGTTTCTCTAAATATCTCACCATCTGGTTTAAAACGGGTAATAGTACCAGTTGTATCACTTTCACCAATAATTTTTAAATCAGCACTAGGTACACCTTTTTCGTACTTTTGGTAATAAATATTGCCATCTCGGTGAACAAAAACTTCTAACTCTGTAGAAAGGGCATTAACAACGGAAGCACCTACTCCGTGTAAGCCTCCAGATACTTTATAACCTCCGCCGCCGAATTTTCCACCAGCATGAAGAACAGTCATAATTACCTCAACAGCAGGCCTGCCCATTTTCTCATGAATTCCGACTGGAATCCCACGACCGTTGTCTTTTACCATAATACTATTGTCTTTTTCGATGCTAACATTAATTTCATTACAATAACCTGCCAGCGCCTCATCAATACTATTATCGACAATTTCCCATACTAAATGATGTAAACCTTTTCCACTAGTAGATCCTATATACATACCAGGTCGTTTGCGAACTGCTTCTAATCCTTCTAAAACCTGTATTTGACTTTCGTCATACGATTGTTGTTCTACTGGATTTTGTTCCATTGTCATATCGATCACCTAACTTTCCATTGACATCCAAATTTAACTCAGTCTGTCGACAAACGCTCGCTTTCTTCGTTGTTCGCCTTACTCGGATGCTCATCCCTAGTAATAGAGGATGAACGACTAAATACGCAACGTCCTGTTGCAACGTCGTTCTGACTAACTTCCTGTTAGCCGCCGCTCCTCTTAAGGCTTCACGCTGTGATGCGTCAACCGTTTTCGATCAGCCTGAGACTTCTGCAAAAATGAATTTATCTACACTCTGCAAATTTAACTTTATTCATTCTGAAGAAATACAGACTAATATTCCTGCACCATTAATTTATACGATCTTTTTTTTAATGTATTTGAAGCAATAGGTGAAAAATAAATGGTATCTTGTGTAATAACGATAGATTTATAAGCATCATTTTCTGCATGAACAATCGCTTTTTTATGCTTTTCTAAAAACTCATTTGTAATCTCAGAAGAAGCCATTGTTTGCTTATCCAATATAGTAATGATTTCTAAAGTCCTAACAAGTATATTTTCACCAATATGAACGTACATTTATTGTCACCTCAACCTTATTGGATCTTTCTCATCGTCCCTGATTCCACACTAAAAGTGGAAGCTTCTTTTAATGTTTGATGATCGATTCCATCTACATTCGTTGTTGTTACAAATGTTTGTACTTTTCCCTGTATCGTGTTTAATAAGTGGGATTGACGGTAGTCATCTAATTCAGAAAGTACGTCATCCAACAAAAGGATGGGGTACTCTCGAATTTCAGAATGTATCAATTCAATTTCAGCCATTTTTATCGATAATGCGGTAGTTCGTTGTTGTCCTTGTGAACCAAAAGTTTGTACATCTCTTCCATTTACAAAAAAGAGCAAATCATCTCGATGTGGTCCGAACATTGTCATTCCGCGATCGATTTCTCGTTTTTTTATATTGAAAAACTTTTCTTCGTATACTTCCTTCATTTTCGACAAATCTTGCTCTTCTGATACATCTACAGAGGGTTTATAGTGAATTTTTAATGTTTCTAATCCTCTTGATATTCCTTTATGAATAGGAACAGCCCAATTCTCTAATAAGTGGAGGAATTCATAGCGCTTTGCGACAATGTTAGCTGCTACTTGAATAAATTGCTCAGTTAATATATCAAGCATTGTATCATCTGTTTGTTTTTTTATTTGCAATTGTTTTAAATAGGAATTCCGCTGCTGTAATATTTTTTGATATTGCCACATATCGTGTAAATAAACAGGCGAAATTTGCCCAATCTCCATATCAATGAATTTCCGTCTAACTTGTGGACTTCCCTTCACTAAATTAAGATCTTCAGGGGCAAACATAACGACATTCATATTTCCAATGTATTGGCTTAATTTCCGCTGCTCAATATGATTATACTTTGCTTTTTTTCCCTTTTTAGACACTATTAATTGCATGGGTAAATGCCCATGTGCTTTTTGTAATCTACCTTCTATTTTAGCATATTCTGTGTCCCAGCGAATAAGATCTTTGTCATTTGATGTTCGATGAGACTTAGCCATTGCTAACACATAAATAGACTCCATCACATTGGTTTTTCCTTGTGCGTTTTCTCCTAAAAAAACATTTACTTTATTTTCGAAATCCAATTCCAAATGCTCATAATTCCGGTAATTCCTTAAAAGCAACTGTTCAATAAACATATGGCTTCATCCTTTTTATAAAACAGTAAATTGGCCGAATGAAGGTATATCAATAATGTCGCCAGAACGAAGCTTTCTTCCTCTCCGCTGATCTTGCTCACCATTGACAAACACTTCGTATTCACTCAGAAACCATTTTGCCATTCCACCTGATTGTATTATTTCTGCTACTTTTAGAAATTGACCTAAAGTGATATATTCCGTATCTATTTTAATTTGATTTGTCATTTTTCCACTCTTTCAAGTTTAATCGTATCTTTTTATTTTACTAAATATTTGTTTGATACACAAAGAAAACTATAAGATTTCTTCTTATTTAGCGGATAAACGGGGTATTTAAGATGTTTTAATAAAAACTATGCTGGTATTTTTATAAAAAATGATAGTTGAATGGATTTAACTTTGTAATTTGTTGATAAATAGAGGTGCATTTAATTCAGTCGAAACATTAAAAGATGATGCCTTTGCAACTTTACATAAAAGGGGTATCTTTTTTTACGCTCTTTTTGTATAGATTGTTGTTATTTAACCCGCAGGAGTCTACGTGTATTCAGGCTGCTCCGTGCTTCAGCAATGTTTATTATTTTATTCAAAAACAACAAACTTTAAAAAAACAGCCTTTTTTTAAAACACCCTTTATGCTTAACATCTAAACCTTAATCATAAAGGGTGCCACTTTTTAATACGTTCTAACTGGAAGAATCAGCTGTAATATGGAGTCATCATTCATTGGATGAATAACAAACGGCCGCATTGCGCCTGTAAAACTAATTTTAACTTCTGTACCTTCCAACGCTTTTAATGCATCCATCATATATTTTGCACTGAATGAAATCTTTAATTCTTCTCCATCTATTGATTCACTCACCAACTCTTCTACTACTTTCCCGATTTCCGGCGTAAAAGATGAAATTTCAATAACATCCTTCTCAAGTGTTGAGAATTTCACTACATTGTTTCTTCCTTCACGCGCAAGCAAAGAAGCACGATCAATTGCTTGAAGAAATTCTTTGGAGTTCACAACAATATCTGTTTTGCTCTCTGTTGGAATTAAACGGTTTGTATCTGGATAATTCCCCTCTAATAATCTAGAAAAGAAAAGAATATGTCTTGTTTTAAACAACACTTGATTATCTGTTACAACTATTTCCACTTGTTCATCATGATCATCTAAAATACGGTTCAGCTCATTCAAACTCTTTCCTGGAATAACAATATTATAAGATTGCTCTGAAACAAAATTTATTTTTGCTTTCCTCAACGCAAGACGATGACTATCTGTTGCAATACAGATTAAGTCCCCGTTTTCCACCTTCCAGTTGACACCTGTCAATATAGGGCGTGTTTCTGAGGTGGACACTGCAAACACAGTTTGTTTAATCAAGTTTTTAAGAAGATCCGTTGGTACTTTAAAAACATTTTGCTCAGTAATTTGAGGCAAATGAGGATATTCTTCAGAATCAAGTCCATTTAAGTTAAATTCAGATTTTCCAGATCGAATAACAGTTTGTAAATTATCCACTTCAATTTCTACTTGATTTGTAGGCAGCTTCTTTACAATTTCGCTAAAAAATTTCGCTTGTAAAACAATGGAACCTGGCATTTCCACTTGCACTATTTCTGTATCGTTTTCTTCTTTAGGAATAAAGGATTCAATTGAAATATCAGAATCACTTCCTGTTAAAGTGACTCCTTCTGTTGTCGCAACTATTTTAATACCAGTTAAAATAGGTATAGTTGTTCTGCTTGTGATTGCTTTCATAACATCTTGTACACTTTGTACGAGATAATCCTTTTGGATGATAAATTTCATAAATTGATCCTCCGATTCATATATTTCTAATTGCATTATTTAATAATATTTATTTAAAAAAATAGTAGTAATAATAGTAGGTCCTGTGGATTTGTGGATAACTCTGTTTAGTAAAGGAAACACAGTCTATCCACATGTGGATAGACTGTGTCTAAGTAGCAATGAGTTATACACACTATTCTATCTATACTTTTAAAATTTCATTAATTTCTTTTAATTGTTTTTGTAAAAGAGAGTCTGATATTAGTAGCTTTGAAATTTTTTCATGAGCATGAATGACTGTTGTATGGTCTCTGCCCCCGAACTCTTCCCCAATTTTAGGCAAAGAGAAATCGGTTAGCTCTCTAGATAAGTACATGGCGATTTGCCTTGGAAAAGCGATGGTTTTTGTTCTTTTTTTTGCTTTGAAATCTTCTAATTTTATATTAAAATGCTCTCCTACTACCTTTTGAATATCATGAATAGTAATAACTCGTGGTTTGGAGCTAGGAACAATATCTTTTAGTGCATCTGCTGCTAAATCAGCATTAATGTCTTTATTAATTAAAGAGGAATAAGCAACGACTCGTATAAGTGCACCTTCTAATTCACGGATATTCGTGTCAATCTGATTGGCGATATATAGCATGACCTCATTTGGGATATCAAGCCCATCTGCTTTTGCTTTTTTTCTTAAAATAGCAATCCTCGTTTCTAAATCAGGAGGAGTAATATCTGTAATAAGTCCCCATTCAAATCGTGAACGCAATCGATCTTCTAAAGTTGGAATTTCCTTTGGAGGTCGGTCACTGGAAATAATAATTTGTTTACTTTCTTCATGTAACGTATTAAAAGTATGAAAAAATTCTTCTTGTGTTGATTCTTTTCCCGCTAAAAACTGAATATCATCTATTAAAAGCACATCTACATTTCGATATTTATCTCTAAATTCGGCACCTTTATTATCACGGATGCTATTAATAAATTCGTTTGTAAATTTTTCTGACGATAAATAAACGACTTTAGCAGATGGATTATGATCTAATACATAATGTCCAATTGCATGCATTAAATGCGTTTTTCCAAGTCCAACTCCTCCATAAATAAAAAGAGGGTTGTATGCTTTGGCTGGTGCTTCTGCAACAGCTAAAGAAGCAGCGTGTGCAAACCTGTTTCCTGATCCAATAACAAACGTATCAAATATATATTTTGGATTTAATATCGTTTTCGGAAAATCTGAAGACTCTTCTGTTTTTTTTCTTTGTTTAGCAGAGATTTGCAGATCGAACTCTTCTTCTTTTTGATTCTTAGGAATAATAAATTTTATTCCAAGTTCTTCACCAGTTATATCATAAAGTATTCCTGAAATAAGTTGGGAATAACGTTCTTCTAACCAATCGCGTGCAAATTCATTTGGAGCGGTTATGATTAAACTGTCTCCTTGTAATGAGTGCGCCTTAGTAGATTTTAACCATGTATCAAAACTGGGTTTACTTATTTTTTTTTCTATATTAACGAGGGCGTTGTCCCATAAATCTGCAATATTTTCCAAGTAGGTCCCTCCTTTTCTATTTATTTACGTGCTGAAAAGAACAGATTTACTAGTAACGAAATCCGCTAATATAAATATTTAAATGTATAGCTGTGGAAAAATATATAATAAGGAAAAAAGGTGAAATTTCGACAGTATCCACTCTTTGTGGACAACTTGAATTAAGTATGTCTAATAACCTGTCCACATCTTATCCACAGATTGTGGATAAGAAAGTTATGCACAGAAATTATTCAAATGTGAAAACAAAACTATAATATCAAATAATCATAATAACTGCAATGGTTTTTCATATCTTATCCACAAGCGCAACATCCTGTTAATAAGAAATGTCCACAGATTATGATTTTGTTAAAAACCTGTAAATAAGCATTGTGGATAGAAAAAAACTTGTCGGATTTTATCCACAGATAAAAAGAATAAGGGAATTAATGTGGAATAAAGTGTTATAAAATATTTTTTAGGTGTATGATAATAGTTAGAGAAGTTGATATTTTTTTAATAGGCTATGTTAAGCTAATTGTTGATTTTGATACTTTAAGGAGTTAGAGCGAAGAATGATGTTGGTTTGGAGAAGCGTTCGTTCGACTCCTGCGGGATTAGCGAGAAAGGCGAGACCCCGCAGGAGCAAAGTGACGAGGAGGCTCGGCGCTCGCCCCGCGGAAAGCGAGCGATAAGCTTCGGAAAACACCTTGTAACAGAACTTATTTTCAGGGTGGCCTTTAAATAAGTGATAGAAGTTTGCCGTAACGATCGAAAAGAAAATAATAATAATCGAAGTGTGTCAAAGCAAAAAGAAATTAAGCAGAGGATTAAAAAGAAATTAAATGAATAGTTGACAATTAATTGCCTATGTTTATATAATTGTAAGGACTGTCTGTAACAGCTATTCCTCAGGGAGGTGTCATATAAAATGAAAAGAACTTTTCAACCAAACAAACGTAAAAGAAGTAAAGTTCATGGATTCCGCAGCCGTATGAGCAGCGCGAACGGACGTAATGTTTTAGCTCGTCGTCGACGCAAAGGAAGAAAAGTATTATCAGCTTAGGCCACTGAAACGTCAGTGGTCTTTTTTCAATTAAGATGAGTAATTGGTCCATAAAAGGAAAAGGTAAATAATTATTCAGGGAGTAGACAAAGTACGATTTGTAAACTTTTTTCTTCTTAAACTTATGATGTATACTATTTTCTTAGAGGGTTGATTGTATTTTTTTCTTAATCCGAATAAACTTTTTATAAGAGGCTGTTCAAAAAGTCAGGGAACCATAGCGGTCGAATCTTTTCTTTGAACACGTATATTAAGAGTAATACATACGCGCTTATTCAGCAGGATTTAAGAAATAGAAGGAGTATATAAGTTGAGGAAAGAATATAGAATAAAAAAAAATAAAGAGTTTCAACAAGTATTTAAAAAAGGACAATCTTTTGCCAATAGGCAATTTGTTGTTTATAAGCTCTGTAAAACCGGACAAGAGCATTTTCGAGTTGGTTTGTCAGTAAGCAAAAAGATTGGAAATGCTGTAGTTAGAAATAGAACAAAACGATATATAAGACAGGTGTTTTTAGAACTGGAGAATCTGCTCGATCATGAGGCAGATTATGTTATTATTGCAAGAAAACCTGTTTCTGAAATGAATTTTGAAGAAATATTAAAAAGTTTAAATCATGTACTGAAGATTGCAAAAGGGATAAAACAAAAGAAAGCATAATGATGCCCGTTCATGTATGTAATTTATAAAATTATAAAATTTTAGGAGGATTTGACGCTTGAAAAAGAAATTGTTTATGCTATTAGGTCTTCTTTTTTTAGTGACCATTTTAACAGGATGTACAGAGTTTAATAAGCCGATTACATCGGAAAGTGAAGGATTTTGGAATGAATATATTGTTTTTCCATTATCACAGTTAATTATAAAAACAGCAGAATATGCTGGTGGAAACTTTGGTTTGTCCATTATTATTGTGACTATTTTAGTCCGCTTAGTTATTTTACCTTTAATGATTAAACAAACGAAAAGTAGTAAAGCAATGCAGGCGATTCAGCCAGAAATGGAAAGTCTACGAAAAAAGTACAGTTCAAAGGACCAGAAAACTCAACAAAAACTTCAAGAAGAAACGATGAAGTTATTTAAAGAGAATAACGTAAATCCTCTTGCTGGATGTTTTCCATTACTTGTGCAAATGCCAATTTTAATCGGTTTTTATCATGCCATTTCCCGTACAAGAGAAATTGCATCACATGAATTTTTATGGTTTAACTTAGGACAACCAGATCCTATCTATTTGTTGCCAATCCTTGCAGGGATTACCACTTTTATTCAAACGAAGATGACAATGGCGGGCACAGCTGCTCAAAATCCGCAAATGATGATGATGCAGTATATTATGCCAGTGATGATTTTAGTATTTGCAATCAACTTCCCTGCAGCACTATCTTTATATTGGGTAGTTGGAAATATTTTTACTATTATTCAAACGTTTTTTATCAAAGGACCTGAATTGAAAAAATCACCTGAAACAAATAATGCGGGAGGAGCGAAAAAGTGAGAGAAGTAACTGCTACAGGACAAACAGTCGAAGCAGCAGTCGAATCAGCTTTAGCTCAGCTTAAAACAACAAAGAATCAAGCCGAAATCATTGTTGTTGACGAAGGAAAAAAAGGTTTTTTTGGATTTGGAGCCCGTTCAGCTGTTGTTAATGTAACAGTACGGGAAAATCCAATTGATAAGGCGAAAGATTTTTTAGAAGATGTATGCGGTAAAATGGGAGTCAACGTTCATGTTGCCGTACAACAAGAAGGAAAAAATATACTATTTCAATTAGCTGGTGAAAAGATTGCACTATTGATTGGAAAAAGAGGGCAAACACTTAATTCTTTACAATATTTAACACAATTAGTGGTCAATCGCAATGCAGATCAGTATTATCATGTGAAATTGGATGCTGATGGATATCGTACACGTCGAAAAGAAGCAGTAGTTCATCTTGCTGAACGAATGGCTCATAAAGCAAAAAGAACAGGTAAGGCAGTATCCTTAGAGCCAATGCCTTCAGAGGAAAGAAAAATAATTCATAAAAAATTAGTTCCGTTTAAAGGAATTAAAACGTATTCTTCTGGAGAACATGACAATCGACATATCATTATTTCACCAGTAAGAACAGAAAAAAGACAATATTCTTTTAAGAAAAAATAGTATAAATAATAAATGTAAAAAGGTACTTAAAAGGAGAAAAATTCTCTTTTTAGGTACCTTTTTTTGCAAGTTAAGAAGTTAAAACTGAAATCATGTCTAGCCCCTGTGAAAAATACCCCTTTGATTCTAAAAGTAAAAAACACTTTTCGGGTCAAAGGAACATGTTTTCTTCGGGGCTGACCAAGGCGCCTCCGCTTTTCTATTTTTATTGGTTGTTTTATTGTTATTCACATGTGGATAAGATAGAATGGTATAAGAATAAAATATATTAATGTGGATAAGTGTGTAGATTTTTTTCTTTTTAAATAGTTGTGGATATGATAATCTAGAATCTTGGTTGCAAAGAAATACTATTAGCATCATGCTTAATATATAGATTATGAAAAGTAATACGAATAGAGGTGAAGAAAATGGATTTTGATACGATTGCTGCCATATCGACTCCAATGGGCGAGGGAGCGATTGCGATTGTTCGAGTTAGTGGACCGGATGCATTTATGATAGGAGATAAGCTGTTTCGAAGTATCAGTAATAAGAAAATAAGTGAAGTGCCAAGTCATACAATTCATTACGGCCATGTAATAGATCCAGCTACAAACGAACTAGTGGAAGAAGTAATGGTTTCTGTGATGAAGGGGCCAAAGACATTTACAAAAGAGGATGTTGTCGAAATAAACTGTCATGGTGGCATTGCTTCTGTAAATCGTCTTCTTCAACTGCTGGTAGTCCACGGAGCAAGGCTGGCAGAGCCAGGTGAATTTACAAAAAGAGCTTTTTTAAATGGTCGTATTGATTTGTCTCAAGCGGAAGCTGTAATGGACTTAATTAGAGCGAAAACAGACAAAGCCATGAATGTAGCGCTTGGACAGATGGAAGGAAGATTATCTAAGTTAATCAAATCGCTAAGACAGGAAATCCTTGAAACTTTAGCACAAGTGGAAGTAAATATTGATTATCCGGAATATGATGATGTAGAAGAAATGACACATCAAATGATGTTAACTAAATCAAGATTTGTACAATCAGAAATAGAAAAATTATTACAAACGTCTCAGCAAGGAAAAATTCTGAGAGAAGGACTATCGACCGTTATAGTAGGAAGACCGAATGTAGGAAAATCTTCTTTACTGAATACATTAGTTCAAGAAAACAAGGCGATTGTGACAGATATTCCTGGAACAACTAGAGATGTTATTGAAGAGTATGTCAATATAAGAGGGGTTCCACTCAGACTCGTTGATACTGCAGGCATTCGGGAAACTGAAGATATTGTGGAACGAATTGGCGTAGAGAAATCACGCCAAGTATTAAAAGAAGCAGATTTAATTTTATTAGTATTAAACTATGCAGATGAATTATCGAGTGAGGACATAAATTTATTTAAAGCAGTAGATGGGATGAATTATATTGTCATTGTCAATAAAACGGATTTACCTCAAAAAATAGATATGGATAAGGTTCGTGAATTGGCTTCTAATCAAAAAATGGTGACTACATCCTTATTAGAAGATAACGGGGTGAACCAGCTAGAAGAAGCCATTGCTGCTTTATTTTTTGAAGGGACAATTGAAGCTAGCGATATAACTTATGTTTCTAATACTAGACATATATCTTTGCTTCATCAGGCTAAACATTCCATTACAGAGGCAATTACTGGCGTAGAAATGGATACACCGATTGATATTGTGCAAATAGATTTAACAAGAACTTGGGAATTACTTGGCGAAATTATTGGGGATAGTGTTCATGAAAGTTTGATCGACCAATTATTTTCACAGTTTTGTCTTGGGAAATAGTGAACTCGTTGAAACAAAGCCAAAAATAAAAAAAATGAAATAAGGAGGCAGCAGAATGCAATACGAAGCAGGCAGCTTTGATGTCATTGTGATTGGAGCAGGCCATGCAGGCTGTGAGGCAGGACTCGCATCTGCAAGATTAGGCGCAAAAACATTGATGTTAACCATTAACCTCGATATGGTTGCTTTTATGCCATGCAACCCTTCTGTTGGTGGTCCAGCTAAAGGGATTGTTGTAAGAGAAATTGATGCCCTTGGCGGTGAAATGGGGAAAAACATCGATAAAACATATATTCAAATGAGAATGTTGAATACAGGAAAAGGACCGGCTGTACGAGCATTAAGAGCACAGGCGGATAAATATATGTATCAGCATGAGATGAAAAAAACACTAGAAAACGAACCGAATTTAACGTTAATTCAAGGAATGGTCGAACAGCTGATTGTGGAAGACGATGTTGTAAAAGGTGTTGTAACAAAATCGGGTGCCGTTTATACGTCAAAAACAGTAGTAGTAACAACTGGTACTTATCTTCGTGGAGAGATCATTCTTGGTGAATTAAAATATTCAAGCGGTCCAAATAATCAACAGCCTTCTGTTCGATTATCCGAGCATTTGCAAGAATTAGGATTTGATTTAGTTCGTTTTAAAACAGGTACACCGCCTCGAGTAAACAGTCATTCCATTGATTACAGCAAAACGGAAATTCAGCCTGGTGATGATGTGCCTCGAGCATTTTCGTATGAGACAACAACTTATATTACAGAGCAGCTGCCATGTTGGTTAACGTATACGAATGAAACAACCCATCAATTAATTGATGCGAATTTACATCGTTCACCAATGTATTCTGGGATGATCAAAGGAACTGGACCGCGTTATTGTCCATCTATTGAAGATAAAGTAGTTCGTTTTAATGATAAACCGAGACATCAAATTTTCTTAGAACCAGAAGGAAAAAACACGCAAGAAGTTTATGTACAAGGATTATCCACTAGCTTGCCTGAAGATGTTCAACAGCAAATATTAAAAACGATACCAGGGCTTGAAAATGTACAAATGATGAGAGCTGGTTATGCGATTGAGTACGATGCAATCGTACCTACTCAATTGTGGCCGACACTGGAAACGAAAAAAATCAAAAATCTTTATACGGCAGGTCAAATTAACGGTACTTCTGGATATGAAGAGGCGGCAGGTCAAGGGTTAATGGCTGGAATGAATGCTGGTTTAAGATCGTTGGATAAAGAAGAAGTGATTTTAAGCCGCTCTGACGCTTATATTGGGGTACTAATTGACGACCTAGTAACAAAAGGAACGAATGAACCTTATCGACTTTTAACATCTAGAGCGGAATATCGATTATTGCTTCGTCATGACAATGCGGATTTACGTTTAACAGATATAGGAGCAAAAATTGGGTTAATCTCTAACGAACGCTATGAAAAATATACAGAGAAAAAGCAGTTGATCGAGCAAGAAAAACAACGCTTAAAAGAGATTATTTTAAAACCAAACGAGCAAGTTCAACAAGTGATTAAAGCGCAAGGCGGAAGTGAATTAAAGGATGGCATTCGGGCAGCGGATTTATTAAGACGACCTGAAATGAACTATAGCCATATTCACTTACTAACACCAAGTGAGCTGCCATTAACGGATGAAGTAATGGAGCAAGTAGAGATACAAATCAAATATGAAGGTTATATTGAAAAATCTTTACAGCAAGTAGAAAGATTAAAGAAAATGGAAAACAAAAAAATTCCAGAAAATATTGATTATGATGCTATCTCAAGCTTAGCAACAGAAGCAAAACAGAAACTTAAAACGGTTCGCCCATTATCTATTGCGCAAGCATCACGAATTTCAGGTGTAAACCCAGCAGATATTTCGATTCTGTTAGTTTATTTAGAACAAGGCCGTATTGCACGTGTTTAAAAAGTTAAGGCTGTTTTCTAAAAGTTTGTTGTTTTTGAATAAAATAATAAACATGGTTGAAACACTGAGCAGCCTGCATACACGTAGACTCCTGCGGGAAAAGCGAGAAAGACGAGACCCCACAGGAGCATAGCGACGAGGAGGCTCGGCACTCGTTCGCGGAAAGCGAAGTGTATTCAGGCTGCGGGTTAAATAACAACAATCTATACGAAAAGAGCCAAAAGTAATTATTTTGTCTTGAAAGGGTTCAATCATGAATACAGAACAATTTATTCAAATGCTTTCAGAAAAAGGAATTATTCTGTCAGAAAAGCAACTGAAACAATTTGAGATTTATTTTCAAACATTGGTAGAGTGGAATGAAAAAATGAATCTTACCGCTATTACGGAAAAAGAAGATGTGTATTTAAAACATTTTTATGATTCCATCACTGCTGCATTTTATTTTGAGTCATTAAAGAAGCCTGCGACCCTTTGTGATGTTGGGGCAGGCGCTGGTTTTCCAAGCATTCCATTAAAAATTGTTTTTCCGCAATTAAAAGTAACAATAGTAGACTCCTTAATGAAGAGAATTCATTTTTTAGAGCATTTAGCTAAAGTGCTTCAGTTAGAAGAGGTCGAATTTGTACACGATCGTGCTGAAACTTTTGGGAAAAAGAACGATTATCGGGAAAGCTTTGATATTGTAACAGCAAGAGCAGTAGCAAGGTTATCTGTCTTAAGTGAGTTATGTTTACCACTTGTCAAAGTTGGTGGAACATTTGTGGCAATGAAAGCAGCAAGTGCACAGGAAGAATTACAAGCAGGTCAAAAGGCGATTGCAACTTTAGGCGGCAAACTAGTAAAGACTCACTCTTTTGTTTTACCAAAAGAAGAAAGTGAACGAAATATATTGATCATCTCTAAAGAAAAACAAACACCGAAGAAATATCCAAGAAAACCGGGTACACCGAATAAAGAACCGATTGAGTAAACTTGTAAATAGCTTACACCTCCATTCCCTTATGTAAAAGATAGGAGGTGTAAGAATCATTTTTTCTTAAGGCAGGCAAATAGAAAAATAGTTTATCAACTAGTAAGCTATATCATTTTTCCTAACTACTATATAATAATATAACTATAAATGGCACATTCTATGAAAATTCGAGAAGTTTCTTATTATAATTGATATATTTTGCAGGACATGCTATTCATTTTAGAGAATATGTAATAGGGAGTTTCGTAAAGGTGGTGCAGGGTGATGAAGTCCTCTTTCTCACGCTTTTTTGGCCTGGGCGAAAAGGAAGATATAACAGACGCAAGTCAAATTGGAGCAGAAGATGCTAATGAGGAGTTGGAGAAGTTGGGGAACAATGAGGAGATTCATAAAATTTCTATTAATCAAATTGTTCCAAACCGTTTTCAGCCAAGAACGGTATTTGATGATGAAAAAATTGAAGAATTATCAAGAACCATCCATACACATGGCATTATTCAACCAATTGTAGTTAGAGAATTTGAAACGGATAAATATGAAATCATAGCTGGCGAAAGAAGATGGCGAGCTATGAAGAAATTAGGCTGGGAAGAAGTTCCCGCCATCATAAAAAATATGAGTGATACAGAAACCGCATCTGTTGCGTTAATTGAAAACCTCCAAAGGGAGGAACTTTCTCCTATAGAAGAAGCAATTGCTTACGGAAAATTACTAGAACTACATAATTTAACACAGGAAGCACTTGCACAAAGGCTAGGGAAAGGTCAATCAACAGTAGCGAATAAGTTAAGACTTTTAAAACTTCCAGAAGAAATTCAGGATGCTTTATTAAATAAACAAATTTCTGAACGACATGCACGTTCTATGATTCCTTTAAAAGAAAAAGATAAACAATTGCGTCTTCTTCAAGAAATTATGGAAAAGCATTTAAATGTTAAACAAACAGAAGAACGTGTGTTAAAAATGCTAGAGCAATCGGAAAATAAACCAAAGCCTAAACGCAAAGCCTTCAGTAAAGATATGCGTATTGCAGTCAACACGATACGACAATCTTTAACAATGGTTTCAGACAGCGGTATCAATCTTAATGCAGAAGAAGAAGAATTTGAAGATTTTTATCAATTTACGATTAAAATACCGAAGAAGAAGTAGAATATTATTTCAGATCTGTAAACTTTTTATATTGATAGAAACTAAATGATGAAATATATGATGATTCCCTGTGAGAATACGAACCAATCTGGTTTTTATTTCTCACATTTTTTTTTGTTTAGGCTACCCTGAAAATAAGCTTCGGAAAATCAACATCATTCTTAGCTCTAACTCCTTATTATCCTCCTTTCTACTATAGTGCTGCAGTCACTTCTCTTTTCGTTTTTTATAATGAACAATTTAAATATATAAAAGGGATCTTCCGTATCTAATTTTGCAAGAAAAAAACAAACCTTTAAAAAAAGACGATATTTAGAAGTTTTCATGATAAAATAAAATACATGATTACATATAGTTACAATCTGGTAAAAGAGTAGATATCTAGCTATATCAATCTGTAAATTATGAATTATATGTCTTTTAAAGAAGTTTAAAAAGGCACCAAATGATAAGCGGCGAATCTCTTCGTTGGCTTGCTTTTCCGCTACTCACGTATATAACAGCATACGCTGTGTTGCTCAAAGCTAAGCCGCCTCGACCTTCTTGCTTCTAATTTGTTACCTTTTTGAACAAGCACTTTTAGACTTAAATTTACAAAATAATCCTATAACTGTTGTACATTTTAATTTATGGTAATAAAGGTAGGTGACATCATGGGAAAAATAATTACCGTTGCTAACCAAAAAGGGGGAGTTGGGAAAACAACTACCTCAGTCAATCTTGGCTCTTGTTTAGCATATATCGGAAAAAAAGTATTATTAGTAGATATTGATCCTCAAGGGAATGCAACGAGTGGAGTAGGAATTGAAAAAGCAGATGTGGATTATTGTGTTTATGATGTATTAGTAGATGACTTGGAAGTAAAACAAGTAATAAAAGCAACGAATGTAGAAAACCTCCAAGTTATTCCGGCAACTATTCAGCTTGCGGGAGCGGAGATTGAACTTGTTTCCACCATATCAAGAGAAGTCCGCTTGAAACGGGCGCTTGAAGAAGTGAAAGACAACTATGATTATATTTTAATTGATTGTCCTCCTTCATTAGGACTGCTAACCATTAATGCTTTAACTGCTTCGGATGCAGTATTAATACCTGTTCAATGCGAGTACTATGCGTTGGAAGGTTTAAGTCAATTATTAAATACTGTAAGACTTGTTCAAAAACATTTAAATCATGAGTTAGCTATTGAAGGTGTTCTTTTAACCATGCTAGATGCAAGAACAAATTTAGGATTACAAGTTATTGAAGAAGTAAAAAAATATTTTCAAGATAAAGTGTATAAAACGATCATTCCAAGAAATATTCGTTTAAGTGAAGCTCCTAGCCATGGCGAACCTATTATCATTTATGATCCAAAATCCCGAGGTGCAGAAGTTTATCTAGAATTGGCGAAGGAAGTGGTCACTAGTGGCTAAAGGATTAGGGAAAGGTCTTGATGCTTTTTTTCCAAGTATGAAGGCAGAAAAGGAAGAAGTTATTCAAGAAATAAGTATAAAAGAACTTCGACCAAATCCTTATCAGCCAAGAAAAGTATTTGAGAAGAAAGCAATTGAAGAATTAAAAGCATCAATATTAGAGCATGGAATATTACAACCAATCATTGTTCGGAAAAGCATTAAAGGTTTTGAAATTGTTGTTGGTGAGCGTAGATATCGTGCAGCTAAAGAAGCAAAACTAGAAGTGATTCCTGCTGTTGTTCGAGAACTGTCAGAACAACAAATGATGGAATTAGCCGTATTGGAAAACCTTCAAAGAGAGGATTTATCTCCAATAGAAGAAGCACATGCTTACCAATTGCTAATGAAAAAACTGAAAATTACGCAAGAAGAACTTTCAAAGCGCTTAGGAAAAAGCAGACCACATATTGCAAATCATGTTCGTTTATTATCATTACCTTCATCCATTCAAGAAAATATTTCTAATGGAACATTATCAATGGGACATGGAAGGGCATTATTAAGTTTAAAAAATAAAGATAAACTTTCATTAGTTGTAGAAAAAGTAATAAAAGAAGGATTAAATGTCCGGCAATTGGAGCACTTCATTCAACAAATGAATGAAAATGTTTCACGTGAAACAAAAAATGAAAAAAAAGAGACAAAAAGTGTGTTTATTAAAGAGCAAGAGTCTTATTTACGAGAAAGATTCGGTACAACTGTTCATATTAAACAAACAAAAAACAAAGGAAAAATAGAAATTGAGTTTTTTTCAGAGGATGATTTAGAACGACTACTCGAATTATTTACTGTAGAAAACAGTGACTAATGTACCTCGCTATGGGCGTTTCGCTTTTCTTAAAAGATAAGAGAGTATAAAATTTCGAACCTAGTTTAGTGTCTAGCTCCGGCGCCTAGCCCCTGTGAAAGATAACCTCGTGCCTCTAAAAGTAAAAAACACTTTTGAGTCAAGAGAACATTTTTCTTCGGGGCTGTTCAAGGCGCCTGCGCTTTTCTTATAAGGTGTGACTTCCACTGTTCAAATTCTTGTTATAGTTTTCTTATACGAAGAATTTGCGGAGTGGAGGTCTTATTTTATTTTTTCTAAATAGTGGATATGTTAAAAAATTTGCAACTTAAACTGGTCGTTCTTTAAGGGGGTACTCTGTTAGATCAGTTGTGGTCATATATCGTAAACTAGTATGATATATCCCTTTTGAAATGATTTTAGCCATGTTTAAAACTAAACTTAATCTAGTATTTTGTAATACTAAAAATTCCATAAAGCCGCTAATATTAACGATGCCTGTTATATGGATATGACCAACAGGTGGAAGTTCTTTTTTTACACCGCTTCCAGGCTTTACCGGTCCGTCTCCGATTTGAATCATTCCAACACTTTTCATTCTTCCTAAACAAGCGTCTATGCCGATAATAAAAGGGTTTTCATGAAGGTGGTAAATCTCTTTTATGCGTTCTTCTAGATTAAGAGCATGTATCGGATCATCTAATGTACCATAAACGTTAAAAGGAGTAATATTTTTTTCACTTAATAAAGTACCGATAAGTGGACCTAATGAATCTCCAGTAGATCGATCTGTCCCAATACAAATAAATACAATTGGTTGATTTGATGTCACGAGTGGTAAATGCTTAGATAAAGAGTCTGCAAGTTTATAAGAAGCTAATTGTTCATTATAAGCAATTCTAACTGGTAGTTCATTTTTTTCGAAAAGATTGGAATATATGTCCATTAGATCTACTCCTTTATCACATCAGACTAAAATAAGGTTCGGCAATCTAACTTAAATAGAACTTTATTATGGAGACGGTTCTCAAATAATTATCGTACTATCAGTATACGGAAATATGATGTATTCTATACGTATACAGTAGTAATTCGGTTAGAAAAGGGGAAAAAGTTGGGGGAGTTGGAAGATAAGTAAGTATTTAGTCCCTTCTTATATTATTACTACAAAGTCTGTCTAAAACCTGTTAAAATAAATTTGTTTTATAGATTGTTCAAAAAGTCCAGGATCCATAGCGGTCGAATCTCTTCTTCGCTCTGATTATCCCCCCTTTTTGAACACGTATTTTACTATACAATTTATTTATAGTAAGGCTCTGTTATATTTTAGTGTTGTTTTTTAGATAGATTGATTAGATAGATCGTCCGCAGAAGAGGATTCTCGCGAATATCAACATTGTAGTTTAACAGAGCCTATATTAATAAAAATGCTACATCTTACAAAATATAAGGCTGTATTCTCAAAGTTTGTTGTTTTTTACGTAAAAAAATGGGAGAAGAAGTACTCAGCAGACTGAATACACGTAGACTCCTGTGGGAATGCGAGAAAGACGAGACCCCACAGGAGCGTATGCGACGAGGAGGCTCGACGCTCGCCCACGGAAAGCGAAGTGTATTCGGGCTGCGAGTTTAAAAGCTACAATCTTTACGAAAACAGCCAAATATATTAGCAGACAAAAGAACAGAAAAAGAGGTGTACAAGGTGGAAAAACTAGTTTCTGATAGCATAGATTTAATTACAGATGAAAAAATTTGGATGAATATAGGCAAAGGTGCACTAAAACTCGTTATTATTCTTATTGTAAGCACCATTTTAATAAAATTAGGTAAATTAGCAATAAAAAATATCTTTAAAGTACGTCCACATTCTGCTATTCGCATTACCGAAAGACGGGAAGCTACTTTAGTTAAACTATTAGAAAATACGTTAACATATGTAGTGTACTTTATTTCAGCAATGACGATTCTGTCTATATTTGGTATTAAT
This sequence comes from Niallia yueguangensis, assembly GCF_052663115.1. Classification (NCBI taxonomy): domain Bacteria; kingdom Bacillati; phylum Bacillota; class Bacilli; order Caryophanales; family Bacillaceae; genus Niallia; species Niallia yueguangensis. Next base: position 115,868 of record NZ_JBQTCX010000012.1, on the reverse strand, counting down.
GTACAGGCTTTATTAGCTGGTGCCGGAATAGTTGGTCTAGCTGTTGGTTTTGGTGCCCAAAGTTTAGTAAAAGACATTATTACTGGTTTTTTCATTATATTTGAAGATCAGTTTTCTGTAGGGGATTATGTTAGAGTCGGCACATTTGAAGGAACAGTCGAAGAAATTGGGCTGCGTACGACAAAAATAAAAAGCTATACGGGAGAAGTGAATATTTTACCAAATGGTAGTATAGTGGAAGTAACAAACTTCTCCGTTAATAATAGTCGTGCTGTAGTAGATGTAAGTATTGCTTATCAAGGAGATATAAATAAAGCTGAAAAAGTGATTCGAGAACGTTTAGCAACATTAGAAGAAAAATATGAACAAATTGTCGGAACACCAGAGCTTTTAGGTATTCAAAATATACAAGCAACGGAAATAGTTCTTCGAGTTGTGGCAGAAACTTTACCGGCGCAGCAAATTGGTGTTGCAAGAATTTTAAGAAAAGAAATAAAAGCAGTATTAGATGAAAATGGAATAGAAAGTCCTTTGCCAAGATTAGTTATGTATTCTAAACCGGAGACTAGCAAGTAACTAGGAGGGAATATGGAGCCGAAAGAGTATGGAATTAATGATATAGTAGAAATGAAAAAGGCACATCCATGCGGTACAAATCGTTGGAAAATCATTCGCATGGGCATGGATATAAGAATTAAATGTGAAGGATGCGACCATAGCGTTCTCATTCCAAGAAAAGAATTTTCTAGGAAAATGAAGAAGGTATTAGTAAAGCATGAACAATGATTCATGCTTTTTTTGTAGGCTGTGTTAAAGCTAATTGTCGATTGGAGCGGAAGGCGTGAGACTCCTGCGGGAAAAGCGAGTCAAAGTGAGACCCCACAGGCGCACAGCGCCGAGGAAGCTCCCGGACCGCCCGCAAGAGGAAATCAACAGGCAAGTTTACCAGAGCCTTTTTGAAAGATAAAACCTGAAATACGTTTTAATTAAGTGTGTTCTTTGAAGGGCTACTTGTCTTTTTGATGTGTTGAATCTATAATTGTTAAAGGTTTATTAGTAAATGGAGATTACTTTCTAATGTTCGTCAATTAGAAATTTATATAGGGGAGTGACAGTATGGCATTAACTGCTGGAATAGTAGGATTACCAAACGTTGGTAAATCAACATTATTTAATGCAATCACACAAGCGGGAGCTGAATCAGCTAACTATCCGTTTTGTACAATAGATCCGAATGTTGGAATTGTAGAAGTACCGGATCAGCGTTTAACAAAATTAACAGAATTAGTACAACCGAAAAAAACGGTGCCAACAACTTTTGAATTTACGGATATTGCTGGGATTGTAAAAGGAGCAAGTAAAGGAGAAGGTCTTGGCAATAAATTTTTATCCCATATTCGCGAAGTGGATGCGATTTGTCAAGTTGTTCGTTGTTTTGCTGATGATAATATTACCCATGTATCTGGAAAAGTAGACCCGATTTCTGATATTGAAACGATTAATTTAGAATTGATTCTTGCAGACTTAGAATCTGTTGAAAAAAGAATTGCCCGTGTTGGAAAAATGGCGAAACAAAAAGACAAGGATGCAATGGCAGAGCTTGATGTGTTAGAACAGCTGAAAGCAGCATTTGAAGAAGAAAAGCCTGCAAGAACAGTAGAATTTACGGAAGAACAAACTAAGATTGCAAAAGGCTTGCATCTATTAACGATTAAACCGGTTCTTTATGTTGCAAACGTTGGCGAAGATGAAATTTCTGACGTAGAAAACAATGAATATGTGCAACGAGTAAAAGAATTTGCTGCCAATGAAAATGCTGAAGTGATTGTAATTTGCGCAAAAATAGAAGAAGAAATTGCAGAGCTTGAAGGCGAAGAAAAAGAAATGTTCCTTGAAGAACTAGGAATTGAGGAATCAGGTTTAGATCAGTTGATTCGTGCTGCCTACCACCTACTAGGCTTAGCTACTTATTTTACAGCTGGTGTACAAGAGGTTCGTGCATGGACATTTGTTCAAGGCATGAAGGCACCTCAATGTGCAGGAATTATTCATTCCGACTTTGAAAGAGGATTTATCCGTGCGGAAACTGTTTCATACGATGATTTATTAGCAAGCAGCAATATGGTTGCTGCAAAAGAAGCTGGTAAAGTTCGTCTTGAAGGAAAAGAATATATTGTAAAAGATGGAGATATCATTCACTTCCGCTTTAACGTATAATCATTTAAAAAAGTTGTCATTTTTATCATAAATGGCAACTTTTTTTTATTTTTCTAAAAGTTTGGTGTTTTTGAATAAAATAATAAACATGACTGAAGCACTGAGCAGCCTGAATACACGTAGACTCCTGCGGGAAAAGCGAGAAAGACGAGACCCCACAGGAGCATAGCGACGAGGAGGCTTGGCACTCGTCCGCGGAAAGCGAAGTGTATTCAGGCTGCGGGTTAACTAACAACAATCTATATGAAAAGAGCGAAAAGTAAAAAACACTTTTTGAGTCAAGAGAACATTTTTCTTCGGGGCTGAGCAAGGCACTTCCGCTTTTCGTTTTTTTTACATTTAATTTACATTAATTTAGTATAGAAGTGGTACATTTTAAGGGATAAAAGTTTATGAAAAATGAAGGGAGCGATTCATTTGAAAATCGCTATTTTTTCAGACACTTATTTTCCACAAGTAAACGGGGTGGCACAGACGTTAAAAAGATTGACGAATCATTTTGAAAAAAATGAAATTTTATACCAAATATACTCTCCTGATATCAATGATTCCTCTACATACCCTAATATCCATCAATTTCCTAGCCTTCCACTTTTTCTCTATCCTGAGTGCCGAACAGTCATTACTAGTCCTAGAAAAATAGAAAATAATCTGCATAAATTCAAGCCTGATCTTATCCATCTCGCTACACCTTATACGATGGGGTTATATGGTTTATTTGCTGCAAAAAAATTAAATATTCCTGTTGTTTCGTCTTATCATACACATTTTGATCAATATCTTAAATATTACCGAGTTGCCTGGTTATCTCCTCTTCTATGGAAGTATTTAAAGTGGTTCCACCATTCTACAGAAAAAATATTTGTACCGAGTAAAGAAACAATGGAAAAATTACAATCACAAGGATTTAATTCTTTAAAAATTTGGGGAAGAGGCATAGATTGTCAGCAATTTAAACCAATAATAAATGCAAGTGATTATATAAGAAAAAGATATAATATAAAGGAAAAATATATTCTTTTATATGTAGGCAGATTGGCTCCAGAAAAAGATTTAAAAACATTATCTGCAGTTATGGAGAAAATGCCTGTTCATTTAAATCAAAACGTTCATTGGTTAATGGTCGGGGATGGACCAAATATGGAAGAATGGAAAGAAAAAGCCATTGCTCAAAAAAATATTACGTTGACTGGTTATATAAGAGGAGAGGAATTGGCGAGAATATATGCAGGTGCCGACCTTTTTGTTTTCCCTTCCTATACAGAAACATTTGGAAATGTCGTATTAGAATCACTAGCATGTGGAACCCCTGCCGTTGTAGCGAACGCTGGTGGCGTGGCAGAGATAGTGGAGGACAATAGAACGGGGAAAATATGCGAAAAAGGCAATGCAGATGATTTTACTAGTGCTATCAATGATTTATTAATAAATGATGATGAACGTTTAATGATGGGAATGGAAGCTAGAACATATGCGTTAACAAAATCCTGGGATGTGATTTTAGATCGTTTATTAGTAGATTATAGTGAAGTTATTGCAACTAATTTAATAATAAATACAAAATATGCCTAAACTCAAGAAAGACTGTCGAAGGTTTTTCGGCAGTCTGAATTTCAGTTTATATAGCTGCTTCTTTGTTTACAATAAATATTATAATAAAATGTCGATCTCGTTATCTTGTGTGTCAGTTTGAGATAAAAGGAGTTTTCCTTATATATTTCTTTTCATTAATCTGACTGATGAGGAATCTAGCTATATCTGCATTAGAAATATTTCTTCCTGGCATGTCTGTTAAATGTTCCTTGATAATACTGGTTTCCGGACCTTCCCCTACAAATGGTAATCGCACGATTGTCCAATCAATGTCACTATTTATTAGCAGGTCAAGCTCGTTTCTTTTATCCTTCATCATCTTAGGGAATAAAATTTCAAACGCTTTTGCTCCTATTGTATTGATGAATGATTTGTTGTCACTTTTTAATGTAAGAGACGCTCCTGTAACGCCGATGTATCTGCTAATTCTATATTCTTTCATGGTGGTAATGATCGTTTGCGTTACACTGCTGTATATTGGCATCTCCTTTACAGGTTGTCCAAGCGTATTAATGACAATCGAACAACCTTCAAGCAAAGTGCGAATAGACTGAAGGTTTTGAGCATCTCCACTAATAATCTCTATTTTTTCATCACGAAATGCTACTTTATCTGGATTTCTAACAAGCATACGAACTTTGAAGCCATTTTCTACTGCTTTTTTCGCAAGGTAACGACCTACTTTACCCGTTCCCCCAATAATTGCAATCCTAGTTGTTCCCTCCAAAAATAATCCCTCCAGTGATGATATTTTTACTCCTTTTCTTTTTACGTATAAAAGGATCCTTACGTTTCATATTTATTGTTTGTTTTGAAATAATAGAGGATGTTCAAAAAGGCACCAAATGATAAGCGGAGAATCTCTTCGTTGGCTTGCTTTTCCGCTACTCACGTATCGAATTGCATACGTTCTGTTGCTCAAAGCTAAGCCGCCTCGACCTTCTTGCTTCTAATTTGTTACCTTTTTGAACACACATTAATAGGAAAAACAATTATGAAATTTATTATAATTTTAAGTTGCTTCATTGCTAATGTCTATTTACTATGTTATAATTTGTTCTTGTGAGTAATGTTTAATTGCTCCTTGCCCAATTGGGCCGTTTAGACCAAAAGGAGGTGAAAGTGATGAAAAAGTACGAAATTATGTACATCATCCGTCCAAATATTGAAGATGAAGCGAAAAAAGCTCTTATCGAGCGTTTTAACGGCATCCTTGCTGATAATGGAGCGGAGGTAGCTGAAGCAAAAGAGTGGGGTAAACGTCGCCTTGCATACGAAATCAATGATTTCCGCGATGGATACTACCAACTAGTGAAAGTGAACGCTGCACCAGTTGCTGTTGAAGAATTCTCTCGTTTAGCAAAAATCAACGAAGATATCATTCGCCATATCGTAATTAAAGAAGAAGTTAAATAATATATAAATAAATGTTGTTATGTTTCACGTGAAACATACAAGTGAGAAGGGAGTTGAGACTGATGATGAATCGTGTAGTTCTTGTTGGCCGTTTGACGAAAGATCCTGATTTGCGATACACACCTAATGGAGTAGCTGTGGCATCTTTTACACTTGCGGTGAACCGTACTTTTACGAATCAACAAGGGGAAAGAGAAGCGGACTTTATTAACTGTGTTATTTGGAGAAAACCGGCTGAAAATGTGGCGAATTTCTTGAAAAAGGGAAGTTTAGCAGGAGTAGACGGAAGAATTCAAACTCGCAGTTATGAGGGACAAGACGGTAAGCGAGTCTATATTACAGAAGTTCAAGCGGAAAGCGTACAATTCCTTGAACCTAGAAATAGTTCTGGAAATAATAGAAATGACAACATGAATTATGGTGCCCCAAGAGATCAAGATAATCCTTTTGGATCCAATAATTATCAGAATCAGCGACCTCAAAATAATCGAAACAACCAAGACTATACAAGAGTGGATGAAGATCCATTTGCAAATAGCGGTCAAATCGATATTTCAGATGATGATTTACCATTCTAAGTAGTCCGGAAATTTAAATGAAAAAGGAGGGAAACCACATGGCAATGGGAGGACGCAGAGGTGGACGTGCAAAACGTCGTAAAGTTTGTTTCTTTACATCTAACGGCATCACGCACATCGATTATAAAGATGTAGATCTTCTAAAAAAATTCATTTCTGAGCGCGGTAAAATTTTACCTCGTCGTGTAACAGGTACTAGTGCTAAATATCAACGTAAATTAACGATTGCTATTAAACGTGCACGTACTATGGCTTTATTACCATATGTATCTGGTGAATAATACGATACAAAAAACACTCATTGTAAAATGAGTGTTTTTTTATTCAACTTCTTTATCCAATAGAATGTTCTTTCCTTTTGGTTGCTTTCTCAAAATTTGTTTTTTTTTACAAAAAATGGGAGAAGAAGTACTCAGCAGACTGAATACACGTAGACTCCTGTGGGAATGCGAGAAAGACGAGACCCCGCAGGAGCGTATACGACGGCACTGAAAAAGTGTTTAATTAGATAAATGATAGGTGAAACACTTAAATTTATTAGGGTAAAAATGGTATAGAGAGTTTGAAAACGACCATCATTTTGGTTAGGAGAGGCGTCCACACGACTCCTGCGGGATTAGCGAGATAGGCGAGACCCTGCAGGAGCGTAGCGACGAAGCGGCTCGGCACTCGCCCCGCGGAAAGCGTGTGGTAAGCCTCGGAAAACCGAACGAAAACCTCTGCGTTGCTTGGATTGTCACTACCTATATTTTATAGCATTCACTTTTTCAGTGGCCTCAGCGAATGCGACGAGGAGGCTTGACGCTCACCCACGGAAAGCGAAGGGTATGCAGGCTGCGAGTTTAAAAGCAACAATCTATACGAAAACAGCCCTTTCTTTATTCAGGATGTTCTTTTCATTTAACTGTATTGCCGAATATGATTTGTTAAATTTATAGAAAACGTGATATACCGATATAGATTACGAAAAATAAGGAAAGATTGAATGAATAGCTATAAGATAGTAGAATATGTATATAGCAGAGGGGAAGGTGTAGATGAGGAAAACAAGAATAATAACTGAAGGTGCAGTTTTATTAGCTATATACACTGTACTGCTTTTTATTACCCTTTACATACCAGTTCTTAATATTGTAACAAACTTGTTTTTAGCTCTTCCTTTTATTTTATTTAGAGGAAGATTTAATCGAAAAGCAACAGGGCTTTTTTTTATTGCAGCTATTTTCCTATCCTTTATCGCAGGGTCTGTATATGCTATTCCACTAACCGTTTTCTATGGAATAACGGGGATCATATTAGGGGATTATATCATAAGAAATAAAAGCAGAATTAGAATGATTTTAGGGGCATCTTTTGCGCTTTTCATTAATCTTGTTTTATTTTACTGGATTTCTGTTCTTTTTTTTCAGATTGATTATATTCAAGAAACGATGCAACTACAAAAAGAAGCACTTGATCAAAGTCAATCTATAATGAAAATGTTTGATCAGAAGGCTTCTCAAGAAGGTATTACCCAATTAAATGATGCTGTTCATATGGTTAAAATGATTATTCCAAGTATCTTTGTATTAGGCGCTATATTTACTGTATTAGTAATTCAAGCAGTTTCGGTTCCCATAATTAAGCGATTCGGTATTAAAGCAGAACCATGGCAGCCTATAAGATCATGGAGGCTACCTCGCTATATACTATGGATTTTTTTAGTAGTGATAGGAATTTCTTTTCTAATTCCCGAACAAGAAGGCAGCCTTGCATATATTGTATTTGTGAATATGTATTACATACTGCAATTATTGCTTTTACTACAAGGTATATCTTTTCTTTTTTTTGTATGTTTCCAATATAATGTATCAAAAGGTATTGCTATCATTGTAACGATTATCTTGTTTCTTAATCCAACCTTTTCTTTTCTATTAAAAATGTTAGGGGTTATTGATTTAGGAACAGATTGGAGAAAATTTTTCCATCGTAAACAAGTTTAGTAATTTTAATATGTGTGTTCAAAAAGGTAATAAATTAGAAGCTTTAATTGAATGACTTTTTGAACATCCTCATAAAATGACATGTTATTAGGAGTTGAAAAATATGCCTGCGTTTTTAGAAAAAGGGTCAATCAGGTATCCGTTAATTTGTTCAATAGGTATTACAATGATCCTTCTTGGTATCCTCTCCTATTATAATTGGCTATTTTCCTTATTAGGGTTAGTTTTCTCTGTTATTCCTTTTTATTTTATTTTAAGAATGGATATTCGACAAAGGAAGGAAACAGAAGAATATATAACGACCCTCTCCTACCGTGTGAAAAAAGTAGGAGAAGAGGCGCTAATGGAAATGCCTATCGGGATTATGCTAATAAATGATGAGTATTATATCGAGTGGACAAATCCTTTTTTAGCATCTTGTTTCACAGAGGATACCCTTTTAGGGAGATCACTGTATGATGTAGCTGAATCTGTCATTCCATTAATAAAACAAGAAGTAGAGACAGATATTATCACGTTGCATGAACGTAAATTTCGGGTTATTCATAAAAGAGAAGAACGCCTCCTTTATTTTTTTGATGTAACGGAGCAAACAGAAATTGAGAAATTATATGAAGATGAACGAACTGCCATTGCTACCATATTTCTAGATAATTATGATGATTTAACCCAAGGTATGGACGATCAAACAAGAAGCAGTTTAAATAATAGTGTCACGTCCATATTAAATAAATGGGCGACAGATAATGGTGTTTTGTTAAAAAGAATATCATCTGATCGTTTCATAGCGATTTTTAATGAACATATTTTGCAAAATCTTGAAAAAGGCAAGTTTACGATATTAGATGATGTAAGAGAAATGACGTCAAAACAAAATGTTCCATTAACATTAAGCATTGGGGTTGGATCAGGTGTATCCTCCTTGCCGGAATTAGGAGCAATTGCCCAGTCTAGTCTTGATTTAGCTTTAGGAAGAGGCGGAGATCAAGTTGCCATTAAACAAACAAATGGGAAAGTAAAGTTTTATGGCGGCAAAACGAATCCAGTTGAAAAGCGAACGAGGGTAAGAGCAAGGGTAATATCTCATGCGCTGAAGGAATTGATTGTTGAAAGAGACAAAGTCATTATAATGGGGCATAAAAATCCTGATATGGATGCAATAGGCGCCGCAATCGGGATCCAAAAAGTAGCGCAGATGAATCAAAAAGAAGGCTTTATTGTCGTGAATTTTCAAGAAATTGATAACAGTGTAAAACGACTTGTAGAAGAAATAAAAAGACAAGAAAGCTTATATAAAAAATTTATTACACCAGAACAAGCGTTAGAAATGGCGACAGAAGATACGTTATTAGTTATTGTTGATACACATAAGCCTTCGTTAGTTATTGATGACCGCTTGCTGCATAAAATTGAAGATGTCGTCGTGATCGATCACCATAGAAGAGCAGAAGATTTTATTGAAAATCCATTGCTCGTTTATATGGAACCGTATGCTTCTTCCACTGCAGAACTAGTAACCGAATTACTGGAATATCAGCCGAAAAATGTTAAAATTGATATGTTAGAGGCAACGGCATTATTAGCGGGGATTATTGTAGATACAAAAAGCTTTACTTTACGGACTGGCGCAAGAACCTTTGATGCTGCTTCTTATTTAAGAGGGCAAGGAGCAGATACCGTACTCGTACAAAAGTTTTTAAAAGAAGATATTGATAACTATATAAAACGAGCAAAATTAATTCAAAGTGTAAAGTTCTATAAACCTGGAATTGCCATAGCAAAAGCCCAAAATAATGAAATATATAATGGCGTATTAATTGCACAAACGGCAGATACACTGCTCACAATGGACGGAATAATTGCAAGCTTTGTTATTTCCCATAGAGGGGATGGATTTATTAGCATTAGCGCTCGTTCATTGGGAGATATAAACGTGCAATTAATTATGGAAAGTCTTGAAGGCGGAGGTCATTTAACAAATGCCGCAACACAGCTGTCCAATACAACGATAGATAAAGCTGTATCTAGGCTTGAGAGTGCGATTGATGAATATTTTGAAGGGAGAAAAATGGAATGAAAGTAATTTTTCTAAAAGATGTTAAAGGGAAAGGGAAAAAAGGAGAAGTAAAAAATGTTGCGGATGGATACGCACATAACTTCTTACTGAAACAAGGATTGGCTGTAGAAGCAAATACAAGTGCAGTTAGTACGTTAAATGCTCAAAAGAAAAAAGAAGAAAAATTAGCAATTGAAGAATTAAATGAAGCAAAACAATTAAAAGAAAAGCTGGAAAAAATTACAGTAGAACTTTCTGCAAAATCTGGTGAAGGCGGAAGACTATTTGGTTCCATAACAAGTAAACAAATAGCAGAAGAACTAAATAAAAAACAGCAAATTAAGGTCGATAAACGTAAAATTGAATTACAAGATGCTATTCGTACATTAGGCTATACAAAAGTGCCTGTGAAGCTTCACCAAGAGGTAACAGCAACACTTAATGTACATGTGAAAGAATTAAGCTAATATTGGAAGTACCAATTCTCTATAAAAATGTTAAAATAGAATAGTTCTGAAAAAATGTGATTCAGGTAATGCTGGTCACATTTTTTCATTTACATGATATAGTATGTTTTATGATAGATTGTCCTTTTCATACAAAACTCCAATGGAGACTCCTACCTCGTCTTTTCCATATAAAAAGGGAAATGAGGGCAGATACAAACCTAATAAAGGCGGCGTGAGCGAAGCTACTCCAACCTTCATAAGGATAAAAAACAAACGATAGAACACTATCTTTCGTTTTTATTTTTATAAAAGTAGACGAAGCTCCGCCCCCTTTTCCTATAAAAGGAGGTTTCTTAAAAATGAGTGAATTATTAACAGATAAAGTTCCACCGCAAAATATTGAAGCAGAACAAGCGGTGTTAGGAGCGATTTTTTTAGATCCGCAAAGCCTAACATTGGCTTCTGAAATTCTGATACCAGAAGATTTTTATCGTGGTGCTCATCAGCGTATTTACTCTGTAATGCTAAAATTGAATGATCAAGGAAAAGCAGTGGATTTAATTACAGTAACGGAAGAGCTTGCTGCAGGCAAGAACTTGGAAGACACAGGGGGCGTTAGCTATTTAAGTGAGCTGGCGGGTTCTGTTCCGACTGCTGCCAATATCGAGTATTACGCAAAAATTGTGGAAGAAAAATCATTGCTTCGCAGGTTGATTCGTACTGCAACGGGCATTGCACAAGATGGATTTACGCGAGAAGATGAAGTGGAAGTGCTGCTAAGTGAAGCGGAAAAAAGCATCTTAGAAGTTGCTCAACGCAAGAATGCAGGTGCCTTTCATAATATAAAAGATGTATTGGTCCGCACATACGATAATATTGAGGAAATGCATAATCGCAGTGGGGATATTACTGGCATCGCAACAGGTTTTGCAGAGCTTGATAAGATGACTGCAGGATTTCAGCGAAATGATCTTATCATTGTTGGGGCCCGTCCTTCTGTTGGTAAAACAGCATTTGCCCTAAATATTGCACAAAATGTAGCTGTAAAAACGCAAGAAAATGTAGCTATATTCAGTTTAGAGATGGGGGCTGAGCAGCTGGTTATGCGTATGCTTTGTGCAGAAGGAAATATTGATGCACAGCGTCTTCGGACAGGTTCCTTAACGGATGATGATTGGGGAAAACTAACGATGGCGATGGGGAGCTTATCAAATGCAGGTATTTTTATTGATGATACACCTGGTGTCAAAATCACCGATATTCGTTCGAAATGCCGTCGTTTAAAACAAGAGCATGGACTTGGCATGATCTTAATTGATTACTTGCAATTGATTTTAGGAAGCGGAAGATCAGGAGAAAACAGACAACAGGAAGTTTCCGAAATTTCCCGTTCCTTAAAAGCGTTGGCACGGGAATTAAAAGTGCCTGTAATTGCTTTATCACAGCTATCCCGTGGCGTAGAGCAGCGTCAAGATAAACGCCCGATGATGTCAGATATCCGGGAATCAGGAAGTATTGAGCAGGATGCGGACATTGTAGCATTTTTATATCGTGATGATTATTACGATAAAGAATCGGAGAGCAAAAATATTATTGAAATAATAATTGCAAAGCAGCGTAATGGCCCGACTGGCACTGTTCAGCTTGCATTTGTGAAAGAATATAATAAATTTGTGAACTTAGAACGGCGTTTTGATGATGGGGCCATACCACCTGGCGCTTAAGCTGGGAAAGTATATAGTTAGATAAGGCAGTTTTCGTATAGAATGTTGCTTTTAAACTCGCAGCCTGAATACACTTCGTCCGTTTAGCGAGCGTCGAGCCTCCTCGTCGCATACGCTCCTGTGGGGTCTCGTCTTTCTCGCATTCCCACAGGAGTCTACGTGTATTCCGTCTGCTGAGTACTTCTTCTCCCATTTTTTTACGTAAAAAAACAAACTTTAAGAAAACAGCTTTAGGTAAAGAGGAAGTTCTATTTTAATGCTCGCAGAACTTCCTTTTCTCTGTCCAAGTTCAATTAAGCTAGTCAAAAAGTTTGTAAATAATCCTTTGATTATAAGAAAAAAATCAATAAATAACTATATTAAAAGAGTAGTTACGAACATAAAATATATTTTTTATTTTGATTGTTCGTGTTTGATTGACTTTTACCTGAATGTATTGATAAAATAGGAATGTTTGATTAAGTATATAAAATATGATAGTAACCTTTGGAGGTGCTCGGATAATGTCATCAGTAGTGGTGGTAGGAACACAATGGGGAGACGAAGGAAAAGGTAAGATTACAGACTTTTTATCTGAAAATGCAGAAATGATCGCGCGTTACCAAGGCGGTAATAATGCAGGACATACAATCAAGTTTAATGGTGAAACATATAAATTGCACTTAATTCCATCTGGGATTTTTTATAGTGATAAAATTTGTGTAGTGGGCAATGGAATGGTTGTTGATCCCAAAGCCATTATTACTGAATTAAAGTACTTACATGATCGTGGTATTACAACTGACAATCTTAGAATCAGCAATCGTGCACATGTTATCTTGCCATATCATTTAAAACTAGATGAAGTGGAAGAAGAAAGCAAAGGCGACAATAAAATCGGTACAACGAAAAAAGGAATCGGCCCTGCTTATATGGACAAAGCTGCAAGAACGGGAATTCGTATTGCTGATTTATTAGACAGAGAAGTTTTTGAAGAAAAATTAGCTCGAAATCTAGTAGAGAAAAACCGTCTATTAGAGCGCATCTATGAAACAGAAGGCTTTAAAATTGAAGATATTCTTGATGAGTATTATGAATATGGACAACAAATCAAGCAGTATGTTTGCGATACGTCTGTTGTATTAAACGATGCATTAGATGAAGGCCGTCGTGTTCTATTTGAAGGTGCACAAGGTGTTATGTTAGACATTGACCAAGGTACGTACCCATTCGTTACCTCTTCTAACCCAGTGGCTGGTGGAGTAACAATTGGTTCAGGTGTCGGTCCATCAAAAATCAACCATGTTGTTGGGGTATCAAAAGCTTATACAACAAGAGTTGGAGACGGACCTTTCCCAACAGAATTAGATAATGAAATTGGAAATCAAATTCGTGAGGTTGGCCGCGAATATGGAACAACTACAGGCAGACCAAGACGTGTTGGCTGGTTCGACAGCGTTGTTGTTCGTCATGCTCGCCGAGTTAGCGGTATAACAGATCTTTCTTTAAATTCAATTGACGTGTTAACAGGAATTGAAACATTAAAGATTTGTACAGCATACAAGTATAACGGGGAAGTAATCGAAGAATTCCCTGCCAGCTTAAAAATACTGGCACAGTGTGAGCCAGTTTATGAAGAGCTTCCAGGCTGGACAGAAGATATCACTGGCTGCAAATCACTAAGTGAGCTTCCAGCAAATGCTCGTCATTACTTAGAAAGAGTGTCCCAGCTTACTGGTATTCCACTTTCTATTTTCTCTGTAGGACCAGATCGTTCTCAAACAAATGTAGTGCATAGTCCTTGGAGACTAAAATAATTAATTGATAGGGTGTCTAAATAAGGGGCATAGACCCTTTATTTAGACATTTTTTATGCAAATCTTGAAAATGAATAAAGCTACTAATAAGCCTTAAAATGAATTAAAATAACTTTTTTAAAAAAAATTAAAATAAAGTATTGCATATTATTTAAAACCTGTGCTATTATAAGAAGCGTCGCAAATGATAAAACATTAAATAAAAAAACGAGCCATTAGCTCAGTTGGTAGAGCATCTGACTTTTAATCAGAGGGTCGGAGGTTCGAATCCTCCATGGCTCACCATTTCTATTATTTTGGCCCATTGGTCAAGCGGTTAAGACACCGCCCTTTCACGGCGGTAACACGGGTTCGAATCCCGTATGGGTCACTTTAAAATATATGGTCCGGTAGTTCAGTTGGTTAGAATGCCTGCCTGTCACGCAGGAGGTCGCGGGTTCGAGTCCCGTCCGGACCGCCATATTTTTTCTATATGCATCTAGCATATTTTACATATATTTTTTTCTTCTTGAGAGAAACATCAACAAAAATCAGGTTGAAGAAAAAGCAGTATATAGATACAGATAATAAATTTTAATATGGCTCAGTAGCTCAGTTGGTAGAGCAAAGGACTGAAAATCCTTGTGTCGGCGGTTCGATTCCGTCCTGAGCCACTCCCAAAGACGATTATGAACCTCATAGTCGTTTTTTTTGTATTTACTAAGATTTTCATAGGGATGTAGAATATAAACAAATACTAGTTTCATAGAAATGAATACTATAGAATGGATTCCTGTTAAAATAAGGATAAGTTTATTTTGCAGAAGGTAATAAAAAGTATATGAAAAGAATAAGCTTCCTTTTAATAGACGTATACAATTTCATTACAAAATAAAGACAAAAGCTTTTTGGGAAAAAATATATGATAGAGTTAATAAGTATGGGGTTAAAAGAATAAGTAATTTATAATTTGATATAAAAAGGAGAGGCAAGAGAAGTGAAAAAGATTTAAAAAGCTGTCTCTTGCCTAAAGTAAAGGAAAATGAAACTCATCTATAAAGACGTTTTAGAATACAAAAAAGTTTCATTTTTGTTTTAAAGCTTGCAAAAAATTGTTCCAAGTCGTTTTCTAGTTAAATAAATTCAAATGGATAACCCTCACTTTTGAGGGTTATTATACATTTAATAACAAAATTAAGCAGTCTTAGCTAATAAGTGGCTTTAGATAATTGTCTAATATAACGTACAGGATTTACAAGTGCTTGTTCGCAGGATGCGAGTCAATCACGTTGCAACAGTATCGTTTAACAGAGAACCTCCATGCTAATAAAATTCGCACCATGGTGCATGGAAAGAAGCAGTCTCCACATTTATAGCGCAGAGCAGCGTGAATACACGAAGACTCCTGCGGGAAAGCGAGACAGCCGAGACCCTGCAGGAGCGTAGAGACGAAGCGGCTCGGCGCTCGCCCGCGGAAAGCGTAGTGTATTCACGCTGCGGAACTTCTTTTCAGGGTTAGTCAAAGGAAAAAAAGTGAATATATAAATATAAAATGGTAAAGTAGACAGTAGTAGTAAACAATAATACACATATAACAATAGATATATTTTATATAAAGGAGCAAAATGGTATGAACAAGAAGATTCTAGTTGTCGATGATGAGAAACCGATTGCAGATATATTACAATTTAATTTAAAAAAAGAAGGCTTTGAAGTCCATTGTGTTTATGATGGCAATGCAGCTATTGAAAAGGTAGAGGAAATTCATCCAGATTTAGTGCTGCTTGATATTATGCTTCCACAACGGGACGGTATGGAAGTATGCAGGGAAATTCGAAAAAAATATGATATGCCAATTATTATGTTGACTGCAAAAGACTCCGAAATTGATAAAGTGCTTGGACTCGAGCTTGGAGCAGATGATTATGTAACAAAACCGTTTAGTACAAGAGAGTTAATTGCTCGTGTCAAAGCGAATTTGCGGAGGCAGCAACAAATTCCATCCACAGCAGAAGAAGAAAATGAAACAAATGAAATTGAAGTAGGATCTTTAACGATTCATCCAGATGCTTATATCGTTTCGAAACGAGGAGAAATGATTGAGCTCACCCATCGTGAATTTGAACTGCTTCATTATTTGGCGAAACATATTGGACAAGTGATGACGAGAGAGCATTTGCTGCAAACAGTATGGGGCTATGATTATTATGGAGATGTAAGAACAGTAGATGTAACAGTACGAAGATTAAGAGAGAAGATTGAGGATAACCCGAGTCATCCAACGTGGATTGTTACTAGACGAGGTGTTGGCTACTACTTAAGAAACCCTGAACAGGAGTAACAGTAAATTGATGAAGAAAGTTAGTTTTTTTCGATCTATTCATTTAAAGTTAGTGATGATCATCGTATTGCTTATTCTTATTTCTATTCAAATTATTGGTGTTTATTTTGTAGGATCATTAGAAAATACATTAGAGGATAACTTTGAAACATCCATTAAAGATAAAATGAATATTTTATCGATTTCTTTAGAAGAACAATTTTTAAAAGAGCGGTCTATTGAAAATGGGGATCCGACATTAGAAGATGATGTAAAAAGACTGTTAAGCGATGATAATAACAGCACCGATATTCAGGAAATTAGAGTAGTCAACCGTAATTCAATCATTATTGGAACATCTGATCTAGAAAATCAAAATTTAGTAGGACAAAAAATGATCAATCCCGATGTAAGAAGAACACTAGCTAATTCTTCTTCACTACCTTCTGAACCTATTAAAAAGATTGACGAAAACACGAAAAAAAGAATTTATGTGTGGATTACCCCTATCAAACCTCAAGGGGGAGAAACAATCGGGGCAATCTATTTAGTTGGAAAAATTGAAAATGTATACAAGCAACTGGATGAAATCAATCAAATATTCCAAAAGGGAACGATTATAACGCTAGTAGTAACAGCTATATTAGGTGTATTGCTGGCTAGAACGATAACAAGGCCGATTTCAGATATGCAAAAGCATGCCTTTGCTCTTTCGAAAGGGAATTTTTCTAGAAAAGTTAAGGTGTACGGTTTTGATGAAATTGGGCAATTGGCAATAACGTTTAATAATTTAACGAAAAAACTTCAAGAGTCACAGGCTACAACAGAAAGTGAACGAAGAAAGCTTTCGTCCGTTCTTTCTTATATGACAGATGGAGTAATTGCAACAGATAGAAGAGGACGAATTATTTTAATTAATGAGCCGGCAGCGAAAATGCTGGATGTTTCACGTGAAACAGTATTATCCGAGCCGGTTATTACCTTGCTGGGATTAGAGGGAAAGTATACGTTTGAAGAGTTGTTAGAAGAAAGAGAATCCGTTATTTTGGATTATAGTACACATTATGAACCGTATATCCTTCGTGCTAATATTTCAGTCATTCAAAAGGAAACAGGCTTTGTCAACGGTCTTATCACTGTACTGCATGATATTACCGAGCAGGAAAAAATTGATATGGAGCGCAAAGAATTTGTTGCTAATGTATCGCATGAGCTGCGTACACCATTAACGACGATGCGAAGCTATGTTGAAGCGTTATCGGAAGGGGCATGGCAGGATGAAGAACTAGCGCCTAACTTTTTAGAGGTAACTCAAAATGAAACTGAGCGAATGATTCGATTGGTCAATGATCTTCTGCAATTGTCGAAGCTAGATAGCCGAGACTACCAGCTAAATAAGGAGTTAGTTGATTTTATTGTATTCTATAACCGTATTATTGACCGTTTTGAACTGACAAAAGAGCAAAATGTGACGTTTGAGCGGAAGTTGCCAAATCATGCTGCTTTTGTGGAAATTGATGAAGATAAATTAACGCAAGTTTTGGACAATATTATTTCGAACGCATTAAAGTATTCTCCAGAAGGCGGAAAAATAACTTTCGCAATTAAAGAGCAAGAGAAACAAATTATTGTCAGTGTTTCAGATAAAGGTGTCGGAATTCCAAAAGAAAACTTAGATAAAGTATTTGAGCGTTTTTATCGTGTCGATAAAGCAAGGACGCGAAAACTTGGCGGTACAGGACTGGGCCTTGCTATTGCGAAAGAAATGGTAGAAGCGCATGGTGGAAAAATATGGGCAACAAGTAAAGAAGGAAAAGGAACAAAGGTTTCTTTTACCCTTCCTTATATTCAATCAGAAGAGGATGATGATTGGGTATGACATACGAAAACGTAAAAACTGTCATATTAACGGTTCTTGTGCTAGTAAGCCTCCTTTTATATTATGTATTATGGACACATCAAGGAAATTATCAGACTTCAAAGGGTGGTTCCACTATAGAACTTGAGAAAATTGGTTTAGAAAAGGAAGTTAGTGATGTTGTTAAACCCGATAAAATTTACCAGCATTTAAACGGAGATCATTATGGTACGATTGCTTCGAGTGAAATAAATCATGTCGTGAATACAATTAAAAAATGGGATTTTCATCATGTGAAAAAGATGGAAATCAATCAAGTAGCTTCCTTTATTCAGCAGCAAAATCATAGTATGGAGATTCGATTTCCTGCTGAGGTACCGTTTACTTTATATAAAAGTATTTTAAATGTGAAAGAAGAAAATCAATTTGATTTTGACACGATGCTTATTTCTTATGATCTTTCAAAAAATCAAGAAGGAATTGTCTATTTTATCTCCAGAACGAATGGAAAAGTATATCAAAGTATTGTTTCAGCATCGTATATTGATGATTTGAAAAAATTTACGAATCATGTTACAGCTGAAAATACAGTTTATAAGGTTCATTTTATTTATGAAGTGTCAGGAGATAATCTTTTCTACTTGCCGATTAATGAAAGTGAAATGAAAAAATACAAATACTTATACGAAACGATTGAGTCTGCTAAACTGAAAAGAGCACTTTTCAACGATCCAAGCTTAGTACAAAAAAGTCTGCTTGCCAATAAAGAGGAGTTTACGGATGATACAGGGCTTTTACGAATAGATAAAGATACACATATTGTTTCTTTTTTAAAGCCTTCTGGAGTCACAACCAATAAAACATTCAATAATCAGTTGATTCAAAATAGTATTGAGTATGTAAATCAACATGGCGGCTGGATAAACGAATATCGTTATGTGAGTAAAAACGAGAGTTTGCATCAAACGATGTTTCGGTTGTATACTTCTGTAGGATATCCGATTTTTAATTTAGATAATAACATATCTGAAATTCAGGTAGTGTGGGAAAATAATGACGTCAAAAAATTTTATACAAGCAATCTTGATCTCAGTACATTTTGGACAGACCTTGATTCTTCTTCAACAACATTAATGCCCGGAAAGGCTGTAGAAGACCATCTAGAGAAGATAAAAGGTTTTAACAAGGCTATGCTGCAGGATGTAACCATTGGCTATGACATGGTAGTAGATTCCCAAAATATAATAAATTTAAAGCCGAGTTGGTTTTATAAATATAACAATCAATGGTATCAAGTGGAATCAAGCGACTTAGGGGGCAAAGAAATTGGATTGGAATAAAATTAAAACGATCTTTATTATTGCCTTTTTTGTTCTTGATATATATTTGATTTATGAATATACAGATCTGAAACAATCGCAGCATTTTGATAATCGAGAAGAAGCTTCTGTTGAAAATACATTGGCTTCAAATGATATATCGTATAATGCTAGTGCTTTGTCAAAAAGTGGACTAAAGGATCAGTATTTAGCTGCTAAATCCAAAATATTCAGTAATGAAGAAGTGAAAAAATGGAAACAGGAACTTTTAAAAGGACAAGAGATTACGATTATTGATGGTAATATTCTGCAATCTATTTTAGAAAATCCGATAAGTCTTAGTGATCCGTTTAAACAAGAGGATTTAACTGATTTTATTCATCACCATGTTATGTACGGAGATCAATATCGTTACTGGGAAAAAACAGATAATACTGTAACTTATTATCAACAATATAATGAAAAAATGCTTTATCAAAATTCAAATGGGAAGTTGACCTTTTTTTTAAATCAACAAAATAAAGTAGTTTCTTATAACCAAACTTATCTAGAAAATATTAAAGAAATAGGAGAAAAAGAAGCACTTAGTCGACCTGTGGATGCCATCTATACGCTATTTATGAATAGTTATATCGATAATGGAAGCGATATAAAAGATGTAGAGTTTGGTTATTATTCACAACAACAATCTTCTTCTACACAAGTATTGTCGCCAGCATGGCGGGTTATAGGGGATAATGGGAAAAATTTATTTGTAAAAGCTTTTGCATTTGACAGACAAATAATAAAAATAAACAGCGAGCAAGATAAATTGGAGTGAGAGAAAATGCATTTTAGTGTTCTCGCTAGTGGGAGTACGGGGAATGCCATTTATGTGGAAAGTGGGGAATATTCTTTTTTAGTGGATGCTGGATTAAGCGGCAAGCAAATGGAGTCGCTGTTTCAACAAATCGACCGAAAAATGGATAAGTTAACCGGAATATTAGTAACCCATGAGCATAGCGACCATATAAAAGGGGTTGGCATTGTTGCTCGTAAATATAAATTGCCAATATACGCAAATGAAAAAACTTGGAACGCAATGAATCCTTTAATTGGGGAAATTCCTTTAGAACAGAAATTCCATTTTGATATGGAAACAGTGAAAACATTTGGCGATCTGTCCATCGAATCTTTTGGAGTTTCCCATGATGCGGCAGAGCCAATGTTTTATGTTTTTCATGAAGGGGATAAAAAGCTTGTGCTGATTACAGACACTGGATACGTCAGCGACCGGATGAAAGGCATCATCACTAATGCCGATTCTTACGTATTTGAAAGCAACCACGATGTTCAAATGCTGCGGATGGGAAAATATCCATGGAATATTAAAAGACGAATACTAAGTGATGTTGGACATGTATCGAATGAAGATGCAGCCATCGCCATGAGCGAAGTAATCGGTGATCGAACAAAACGTATTTATTTGGCTCATTTAAGCCAGGATAACAACATAAAGGATTTAGCAAGAATGTCAGTCAGCCAGACGCTGGAAAGCAGAGGAATTTCCTTGCATGATGGTCTAGCCTTACATGATACAGATCCTAAAGTTCCTACTGTGTTGACAGCTATTTAAGAGGAAGTTTGAATACGTGCTTTAATCGTTAAACTACGTTAAATGTTTTTATAATAAGACGATTGGATTCATCCCAATCGTCTTTTGCTAGTGGAAAAGGGGCGGAGCTACGCCTATTGTAAATAAATAGAGTGCTTCATATTTTGTGTAAGAGTAAGGTGAGGCTTCGCTCGCGCCGCCTTTATTGCGTGGGAGGCTTGCATACATGAAAAAGATCACACCTAGTGGTTCATCTCAAACCAATCTTGAATGTTATCATTTTTTTGATAGTCTTTGTGGTGAAAATCATTGGTTTTTCTTTCATAAATGTAGTCCTTTTGCCACTCATCGATATGCTTTATCGTATCTTTAATGGATTTAATGATGTAGTAGATTTCTGCGTTTGTCATTATCGGGTGGATGGAAAGTCGCACCCAGCCAGGTTTGGATGATAAATCTCCTTGATCAATCAAATCGGTCCATTCTTTTGATTTTTCTTTATTCATGTCGAATAAATAATGTCCATAGGTTCCTGCACATGAGCACCCTCCTCTTACTTGTATGCCAAATCGGTCGTTTAGCACCCTTGCCAACAGATTGTAATGGATTTTCTCTATATAAAATGAAACAATCCCTATTCTATCTTCTATTAGCTCATCTAAAATATGCAATCCAGGAATCGCTGACAATGGAGGCAGCAAAATATGCAATATTTCTTTTTCTCTTTGCAAGATGTTGTCAATTCCCATCGTTTCTTTTAATTTTATGCACAACGCTGTTTTTATCGTCTGTAAAAAACCAGGTGTTCCCCCGTCTTCACGCATTTCAACATCTGGGAGGTAACGATGGCCGCCCCAAGGGTTCGTCCATAAGACAGTACCTCCTCCAGGATGATCAGGAATATTGCTTAGACATAATTTTGAATCCATTACTAAAATGCCGCTGCTGCCGGGACCTCCTAAAAATTTATGGGGAGAAAAGAAAATGCCGTCTAATTTTTCAAGAGGAGATTTAGGGTGCAGATTGATATCAACGTATGGGGCAGAAGCCGAAAAGTCGATAAAACAGATTCCACCGTGTTCATGCATGATTTTCGCTAATTGATGGTAAGGAGTTTGGATGCCAGTGACATTGGAACAAGCGGTGAATGATCCGATCTTCATTTTTCGGTTTTTATACAACAGTAGTAATTGTTCCAAACGGCCGATATCAATGGTGCCATCGGAAGCCGGTTCAAGACAAACCACTTCGCCAATCGTCTCGATCCATGATAGTTGGTTGGAGTGATGTTCCATATGCGTAACGAAAATGACAGGTCTATCCTCTTCAGCAATCTTCATACGTTTTTTAAATTTTTCCGGAATTTTTAATCCTAATAAGCGCTGAAGCTTATTGATAGCCGCAGTCATTCCGGAGCCTGCTGAAATGAGCACATCATCTTCGTCAGCACCAACATGATTCTTAATCATTTTTCTCGCTTGATTATAGGCATCCGTCATAATCGTAGCCGTTACATTCGTTTCAGTATGTGTATTTGCGACGAAAGGGCCAAACTGATTGATAATCTTTTCCTCAATCGGACGATATAACCGTCCGCTGGCGGTCCAATCCGCATAGATGATTTTTTTGCTTCCATGTCGGGAAATAAAGTGCTGATCGATGCCAATGACATGTTTTCTAAATTGCCCAAAATACGTTTCCAGTTCGCCGTAATATTCATAAGAAGTATTTTCGATTTTTACATGCAGCAATGTGAAGTATCTCCTTTCCATATCATGATGTAAATGTATGTTCATAGCTGCATCTGGGTTAATATATGTGGGCAAATGTCATCATTTTGCCATAATCTTTATATAAATAGCTGGATATTCGCCTCCAATGCATCACGCAAGTACGTTTTGGCATCGACAATTTCCACTTCAGGAATAAACTCTTCTGCTTTAAATCCCATAATCTCAACAGATAATTTACAAGCATAGAACTTCACTTGTTTTTTCCGTGCTCCTTTTAAAAAATGAATCAGATGTGGAGCATCGTGCTCATCGATCATCTCAAGCATCATTTTTTTGCCCAGCCCAGCAAAGTTCATCTTTGATAAGGAAAGCTCTTCAGGACCTTTAGGCGTCAGCATCGCGATCATTTTCTCATAAGCAGTTTTGTCCTCGTTGTTCATTTTTTCAGGGTCTCGTATCAAGGATAAACCCCAAAAGGCGAAAAAAATCGTTACATCCACTTCTAATTCCCTTGCACTGTTCGCCAAAATAAGTGCAGCCATTGCTTTATCATAGTCACCACTAAACACAATCAGATTCATTTTTTTGTCCATTATATTGAAGCCTCCATTTTCATCGAAGTACATGTTTAAAAAAGCTCTATCATGAAACATATTTTCCCCGGATGAAGATGCAATTTATGTAATGTTGACCAAAGGTTCATGAAATTGTAACGAGTTAGGAAAAATAATAAAGAATTTATTTTGTTGTTTCTTATTCGGTAAGGACATACTAGAAAATAATTAGTCTGAAAGGAATGATGTAAATGCCTTACGGTGATTACGATTATGATAATAGTAGGGAAAAACCAACGAAAAGAAGGCGCGGCTACTTCTTTTCTGGATTAATTGGAGCAATTATTGGTGCATTGCTTGTCCTTTTATTTCTACCTTGGTTAGCAGAGTATGGCATTTTTTCTTATGGACAAGTAGAGGAAAATACGATTACAACGGATGAAAATGGCACACAAACAAAAAATGTTTCCTTAAATGTAGAAACAGATGTAACGAAGGCAGTCGATAAAGCCGCAGATGCGGTAGTTGCGATAAGCAATTTACAATCGGCAAACTTTTGGAAAGATACGGCCGCACAAGAAGCCGGGACAGGTTCGGGCGTGATTTATAAAAAAAGCGGCGATAAAGCCTATATAGTTACGAATAATCATGTCGTTGAAGGTGCTACCGAGCTAGAGGTAACATTGGCAGAAGGAAAAAAAATAGGTGCAAAACTCGTCGGCAGCGATGTATGGACCGATTTAGCTGTAGTAGAGGTAAACGGAAAAGAAATCAGCAAGATAGCTGAATTTGGCAACTCGGATACGCTAAAAACAGGAGAGCCTGTTATCGCGATTGGAAATCCACTTGGCATGACATTCTCCGGCTCTGTTACCCAAGGGATTGTGTCCGGATTAGAACGAACCATTCCTGTGGATATTAATGAAGATGGTGTTACCGATTGGCAATCAGAAGTCATTCAAACCGATGCAGCGATTAACCCGGGAAACAGCGGAGGCGCTCTTGTTAATATTGCCGGCCAGCTTATCGGAATCAACAGCATGAAAATTGCCGAATCAGCAGTAGAAGGAATCGGCCTTGCTATTCCTATTAACGCAGCGGAGCCAATCATCAACGATTTAGAGCGTCATGGAGAAGTAAAAAGACCATATATGGGAGTAGAGCTTCAGTCCGTTAGTGATATACCAGGATATTATCAAAGAGAAGCATTAAAACTGCCTGAAGGAGTAACAGCTGGTGTAGCGATTAAAGGTGTAAGTCCTAATTCTCCAGCACAAAAAGCAGGCTTAAAAGAATTAGACGTGATCGTACAGTTAGATGGAGAAAAAATGCCAGACTTAATTGAATTACGCAAACATCTTTATACGAAGAAAAAAATAGGCGACACCTTACAAATTAAATTTTATCGAAATGGAAAGCTGCAAACGACAGAGGTAAAGCTGTCAGAGGATAAGATGTAAATTGCATAAGAACAGGAAGGATGAAGTTCCTTCCTGTTTTTTCGTAATATCAGAATTTAGATGTTTCAAGTTAGATAATTGTCTAGCTCCGACGTACAGGATGTACTAGTGCCGGCATTACCATAGGACGTGGCGCATTTAGCTGGCCGGCGCTTGCGCTTTTGTTGATTTGTTGATAAATTTTTTGTGGAATAGTTGCAGTTTTTATCTGGAATGTTAAGATGAAGTGTGGATAAGTATTAAAACAAAGAAAAATAAAGTTATCCACAAATATAATCAGAAAATAACGACAAATATAAGCAAAAAGGAGTAGGAAAATGATTTATAGTTGTGAAGAACATATAGATATAGCAATAGATACGGTAGTAAATGAGTATGAAACCTTTCCGATATTAGAAAAAATTTCAGACGAAGAAAAGTTATCAACAACCTGTGAATATTGCAAAAATACTGCAATATATATGGTGGCAAACAAGTGATCTGCCACTATATGTGGATTTGAAATGTGGATATGTGGATAACTTATGTGGATATGTTGTTCGTAAAGTGAGGAATACATGTGAATATCTCAATAATAACGGTTGGAAAACTAAAAGAAAAATATTTAAAACAAGGAATCGAAGAATACACAAAACGACTATCAAGCTATTCTAAAATAGAAATAATCGAAGTCCCAGACGAAAAAGCCCCAGAAATTCTAAGCGATGCCGAAATGGAACAAGTTAAGAAAAAAGAGGGAGAAAGAATTTTAGCCAAAGTTGCGGCAGATGCCCACGTCATCGCACTCGCCATCGAAGGAAAACAAAAATCCTCCGAAGAATTGGCCGATACATTAGATAAACTCGCAACATACGGAAAAAGCAAAGTCACCTTTATTATCGGCGGATCTTTAGGACTAAGTGACGAAGTATTAAAGCGTGCAGATGATAAACTGTCTTTCAGTAAGATGACTTTCCCACATCAGTTAATGCGGTTGATATTGGTGGAGCAGGTTTATCGGGCGTTTCGGATTAATCGGGGGGAACCATACCACAAGTAAATAAGTTTTTTTATAAAACTGTACTGTAAAAGGTATGGTTTTTTCTTTGTGTGTTTTTGGATATAAGTGTAAATTATGCTTGATTTAATTGATGGATTAATAATGGTATAATAAAAATTTGAGGAGCAAAAACAGTAGGTTTTTAAGTCTCCAGAAAAAATAAGGCATACAATACTAGAGAAGATAGTTTTATGAAGATTGAGAGAAGTGAATAGATAATTCGTATTAATGCGACTTATATAATCAGGTTATAATCGATACAGAAAAGGTGTGTTCCTAGGTTGCGTTTTGGCTTACTGTGACGCTTAAGCAGGAGCGTCTACATCCTTTCTGTAAATCTTAGGGTAAGGATATGGTAAAAATGAGTAATAGACAAACTAAAACAGACGTTATCTTAATTGGTGCCGGAGTCATGAGTGCGACTTTGGGGACACTGCTGAAAGAACTAGTACCGAACTGGAAAATTACCGTGTTTGAGAAACTCGCAGACGCAGGAGAGGAAAGCTCTAACGAATGGAATAATGCGGGAACGGGGCATGCTGCACTGTGCGAGCTTAACTATACTGTCGAAAAGGCGGATGGATCTGTAGATATTAGCAAAGCTATAAAAATTAATGAACAGTTTCAGCTTTCAAGACAGTTCTGGTCTTATCTTGTAAATAGCAATTTGATACGTAATCCGCAGGACTTTATCATGCCATTGCCTCATATGAGTTACGTACATGGGGAACAAAATGTGAATTTTTTGAAAAAACGTTTTGAAGCCCTTTCAAACAACCCTCTGTTCCAAGGGATGGAATTTTCCGATGACCCGGAAAAACTGATGGAATGGATTCCGCTTATGTTGAAAGACCGAACTTTAAATGAACCTATAGCGGCAACAAAAATCGATTCTGGAACTGATGTCAACTTTGGCACTTTAACGCGTATGTTGTTTGACCACTTAAAGAGTAATAATGTCGATATAAACTACAAACATAGTGTTAATAATATTAAACGTACTAGCGACGGATTGTGGGAATTGAAAGTGAAAAATCTCGATACCGGTACTGTCGAACGCCATACTGCAAAATTCGTCTTTATCGGCGCTGGGGGAGGAAGCGTGCATTTACTGCAAAAATCTGGTATTCCTGAAGGGAAACATATTGGAGGATTCCCTGTAAGTGGACTATTTATGGTGTGTAACAATCCGGATATTGTAGAGCAGCATCATGCAAAAGTATACGGCAAAGCTTCGGTTGGTGCTCCGCCAATGTCTGTTCCGCATCTTGACACAAGATATATCGACAACAAAAAATCGTTGCTATTTGGACCGTTTGCTGGCTTCTCACCAAAGTTTTTAAAAACTGGTTCAATGTTCGATTTGGTAACTTCCGTAAAACCGGATAATCTTGTCACTATGTTGGCGTCAGGCGCAAAAAACATTCCATTGACAAAATACCTGATCCAGCAACTTATGTTATCGAAAGAACAGCGCATGGAAGAATTACGTGAGTTTGTTCCAAATGCCAAAAGCGAGGATTGGGATTTAGTGGTAGCGGGCCAACGTGTGCAAGTTATCAAAGATACTGTTGAAGGCGGCAAAGGAACGCTTCAATTTGGTACGGAAGTTGTTAGTGCCGCTGATGGCTCGATAGCTGCATTGCTCGGCGCTTCACCGGGTGCTTCAACCGCTGTTCACGTCATGCTTGAGGTAATAAAAAAATGCTTCCCGCAGCATATAAAAGAGTGGGAGCCGAAAATAAAAGAAATGATTCCTTCTTATGGCGTGTCACTAGTGGAAAACCCAGAGCTTTTCCACGAAATTCATACTTCAACAGCGCAGGCACTTGGTCTAAGCGAAAACTTGCCGAATAAAGTTAATTCTGTGGATGTAGTTTAGAAACAGTTTAAACCAAGTCTCTGCCCATTTTGTAATAGTCCTAGGATGAACTTGAAATATTTTTGCAATTTCTTTAGGTTTTATTGACCGTTGTCTTTCTATAAGGAAGCGAACTATAGTATTATAAGATTCCTATACAGCTTTAATTTAAAAAATAGGGAAACCAGAACTACAAAAGGTTTCCCTAATTTATTATAGTATGCCCGATAAAAGATAACTTACATTTCAATTTTTTTAATTACTTTAGCTGGATTACCTCCAACTACAACGTTATCGGGCACATCTTTAGTAACAACTGCACCTGATGCAATAACAACATTGTCACCTATCGTAACTCCTGGATTTATTATTGCACTCCCACCAATCCATACATTGTTTCCGATCGTAATTGGTTTTGCGTACTCTTTTCCAGAGTTCCGTTCAATTGGATTAAGAGGATGAGATGCAGTGTAGATATTTACGCCAGGTCCAAGCATACAATTATCCCCAAATCGTACTTCACAAACATCTAAGATAGTACAGTCAAAGTTTGCAAAAAAGTTATCTCCTACATATGTGTTATAGCCATAATCAATCCTTATATTTGGTTCCATATATACGTTTTCTCCAGTCGAACCCAATAACTCTTTTAATAGTTTAAGTCGTTTGTCATCTTCGTCTTCTAAAGTTTGATTATACATTCTAGCTAGTCTTCTAGCATTTTTTCGGTCCTTTAATAATTCTGGGTCAGCAGGATTATACATTTCTCCCGCTAACATTTTTTCTTTTTCAGTTTTCATTCAAACTACCTACTTTCATAAATCCTGTTAATGTTATACCTTAACAATACCTGGATGTACAAGTTGTTTTAAGTTTTTCTTTAGGTAACCTGCTTGAGTATTAAAAAACTACTCTTTGAATTTTAACAAACGTAAATAGATAAGGGTGGAGTTTTAGTACAACTTTCTTATGATAATAGCAATAATGTAAGATTAACCGAAATTACTCCAGCATTGAGATGTACTTACATCTGAATGAAGAGGTTGATCCAACTTCTCAAGTACAATGTTAAAAAGTTAAAAAACTTCTTGGACCTGCTGGTAAAGGAACAATCAAATATAGAAAGATTGAAAGAATGTGGAAATTTATTGGGATAAAAAGAGGTGTTTAGGAATTAGAAAAACACATTTACTTCTCCTATCAAAATACATTAAAAACCCTCATTTAGGTACATCAACAGTGAACCTAAATGAGGGTTTTATTCGTATCTTATAAGGTAAAATAATAAACGTCCATTAATTTCGGATGAGATAATCAAAGGCACCTAAAGATGCATTAGCTCCCGATCCCATTGAAATAATGATCTGCTTATATGGATTATTTGTGCAGTCTCCTGCAGCAAACACTCCAGGTATGTTCGTTGATCCATGATTATCTACAACGATTTCACCGATTCTAGTACGTTCAACGGTTTCACCTAACCAATCCGTATTTGGTACAAGACCGATCTGAACAAACACACCCTCTAGTTCAATATGTTTCACTTCTTCTGTATCACGTTCCATGTAGGAAATGCCGTTTACTTTGTCAGTGCCGGTAATTTCTTTTGTTTGAGCATTCTTTATGACTGTTACATTAGGCAGGCTGTAAAGACGTTCTTGCAATACAGAATCAGCTTTCAGTTCTGAGTTAAATTCTAGAACTGTTACATGTTTTACAATTCCAGCGAGATCAATTGCTGCTTCAACACCGGAATTACCGCCGCCAATAACGGCTACACGTTTTCCTGCAAACAATGGACCATCACAATGAGGGCAGTATGCTACACCTTTGTTCTTAAACTCGGCTTCTCCTGGTACACCAACATTGCGCCAACGAGCACCTGTTGAAAGGATTACGCTTTTGCTCTTTAGAACAGCACCGTTTTCCAATTCAACTTCAATTAAGTCTTTCTTTTCTAAACGTTTAGCACGTTGTAAATTCATGACATCAATGTCATACTCTTTCACGTGTTCTTCAAGGCTTGCTGCAAGCTTAGGACCTTCGGTGTACTTTACACTGATAAAGTTCTCAATGCCCACTGTATCCATAATCTGACCGCCAAAGCGTTCAGCAACAATGCCTGTACGAATACCTTTACGTGCTGCATAGATTGCTGCACTTGCACCAGATGGTCCGCCTCCAATAACAAGCACATCGAATGGATCCTTATCGGCAAATTCTGATGCATCTGGAGTACTACCTACCTTGGCAAGTATTTCCTCTAGTGACATACGACCGCTGCCGAATGATTCCCCATTTAGGAACACAGTTGGTACTGCCATGATGTTTTTGCTTTCAACCTCTTCTTTAAACGCTGCACCATCAATCATAGTATGTGTAATGCCAGGGTTAAGAACGCTCATCAAGTTCAGTGCTTGCACAACATCAGGACAGTTGTGACAGCTTAAGCTAATGTAAGATTCAAAGTGATAGTCGCCTTTAATGCTTTTCACTTGATCAATTACTTTCTGGTCAACCTTCGGAGCTCTGCCGCTTACCTGCAAGAGAGCCAACACTAATGAAGTAAATTCGTGCCCAAGAGGGATTCCAGCGAAAGTTACTCCAGTATCTTCGCCGATACGATTTACACTGAAGCTTGGAGTTTTCGGTAATTGTGTTTTTTCCACTTTAATGTTGGATGACATGGTGGCTAATTCATCCACTAGAGCCACCATGTCGCGAGATACATCATCGGATCCTGCACTTACTTTAAGTAGCACATCGCCCTCCATCAATGGAAGATATTGGGCTAATTGTGCTTTTATATCTGCATCTAGTATCATTGATCGTACTCCTTAAATTTTTCCTACAAGATCAAGGCTTGGTTTAAGTGTTTCAGAACCTTCTTGCCATTTTGCTGGGCAAACTTCACCTGGATTGTTGCGAACATATTGTGCTGCTTTAATTTTGTTTACAAGAGTGCTTGCATCACGGCCGATGCCGCCTGCATTGATTTCAACTGCTTGAACGATGCCGTCTGGATCGATGATGAAAGTACCGCGATCTGCAAGACCTTCTTCTTCGTTTAATACATCGAAGTTGCGAGAGATTTTTTGTGAAGGGTCGCCGATCATAATATATTCGATTTTACCAATAGCTTCTGAATGATCGTGCCATGCTTTATGTGTAAAATGAGTATCCGTTGAAACAGAATATACTTCAACTCCAAGTTCTTTTAGAGCAGCGTATTGGTTTTGTAGATCCTCAAGCTCAGTAGGGCACACAAATGTAAAGTCTGCTGGATAAAAGCAAAATACGCTCCACTGTCCTTTTAAGTTTTCTTCAGTAACCTCGATAAATTGACCTTTTTGGAAAGCTTGTGCTTTGAATGGTTGTACTTCTTTTCCGATTAAAGACATAATAAATTCCTCCTAGTGTTTTTATTAGTAAGTTTAGACATATAGTCAAAACTTTAAATAACCAATAAATAATCAAAAATAATTGTTTTTTATTATTATTGGTTAAAAATAATAATTCTAATTTCAAATTTATTATTATATAAATCTTATTGTTTTGTCAAGAATAAAACTCAATTTTATTATACGTAATTTTATCGTGATTTATTTTAATAACCATTGTAAAATAGTTGTGGTATTTTTTGTAAGTTCAGAATGCATAGTATTTAAAATAATTTTGATGGTAAAATTTTAATTTTCAATTACAATCAATGTTTTCTCAATTGGCTATGGAGTCTATCTCCGTTGTACAAAACGATCTTAAACTTTGAAGTGACAAATAACATAGAAGATTTAGGGATTGCTGGTCATTATTATGAAGTGTTTACCGTTGAAGTTTCTAAGATGTTAAAAATTTCTTTATCGTGTCATCTTTATCAATAGTATAATCTAATCCATTAGTATTTAAAAATAAAAACTCTTTTAGACACATTACGGAGAACCGTATCATAAGTAATAATCATTTTCTAGTTCTAAGCATGTTTCCGAGTCTTGTCATGGCAGATTAATAACATTTGCTAAAGGTAACCGTAGCAGCAATATTGAATGGTGAATAGGGCTAAAAATGAGTTATACACTTTAGTAACTCTATTTATACAAAAAGAGCTTGTCTACATATCATATCTTGATACCTATAAGGTCAATATTTAAATATGAAAGTAGGTAGATAGATTTATGGGACATAAAAAGGATGTTTTTGATTATATTGTCATTGGTGCCGGAACAGCGGGCGGGGTAGTAGCTAAAAAATTAACGGATGACCGACGTACTTCCGTCCTTGTCCTTGAACAGGGAATAAATAGTACGGATCAGTTAAGCAGTCCGGATATTTTAGAAGCTATTACTTTGGCAAGTAACAATAAATTTGCCTTCAACCTTATCTCTAGATTAGAGCCATCCCTTGTACGGCAGCTTGTTACGGTCAATGGGCGGGTCATTGGTGGAAGCTCAGAAGTTAACGATATGTATGCTGTCCGCGGGAGTAGAGAACTTTATAACGAATGGGCAGCTCTTGTTGGCAACGACCAATGGAGCTACGATCAAGTCCGTCGTCTGTTTATTGAAAATGAAACCTATACAGGACAAACACAAAGTCCGAGTGAAAGGGGAAGAAAGGGACCTATATTTGTTAGGCAACAGCATATACCATCGAATGGACTTATCGAATCGCTGACAAATGCAACAGCGGAAGTATTAGACATTGATATTGTTGAGGACTATAACACAGGTGTACGAGACTGTACCTTTTATAAAAACCAATTTATCCAGAAGGAGGTTGGTGGTACCATTACCCGATCATCGACCGCAACGGGATATTTGAATGAGGGGATTGTAACTCAGGGTAATGAGTTTTTTTCAGATGAACTGGGGGCTGGGAAGAGAAAGCTGTTCATTTTCGCTAAAACGACGGTGAATAAAATCTTATTTAAGAAAAAGAAAGGGCAGATGATCGCCATTGGCGTCCAGTATGTCAAGAATAGTATTTCTCATAAAACGTTTGCCCGAAAAGGTGTTGTCGTTTCGGCAGGATTTTTTTCCTCTGTCATTTTACAACGATCAGGAATTGGCAAATCCAGCGATTTGTTTAATGCAGGAATTATACCAATGATTGAAAATCCCAACGTAGGCTACAATCTGCAAACTCAAGCGTATGCCGGCTTTGGAGTTGAGCTGGATACATCTCAGATATTACCGATTGTTGCAGCTGATCCAAATCAGCCTATTGCCTTGGGTGCTTTTATATCAGAGCATAAGGATAGCTTGGAAGGCCGCCGTCTTCAAATACTAGGAGCTCCTGCACCCCTCTTTATTCCTGCTCCTGATGTAGCTAGTAATGAGTGGGATCTAGATTTAACTAAGCAAACCAATGTTATGAGTTTTGGTCTTATAGATCTCAACCCAGGAAGCAGGGGTACAATTATGGCCTCCCATAGCGATCCAGAGGCCCTTCCGTCGTTTTCCTTCAATCCTTTGCAGTCAAATACGAATGATTTAGATTTCTTGGTTGATCAATATATCAACATATACAATATTATTAAAGAGGCTAGAAAAAATAACAGCGGTATTCATAAAGTGGTATACCCTTCGGAAGAGATCTTTACTATTCCTAATGAGGCGGAAAAAAGGAGAAAGCTTGGGGATTATGTAAGAGCGTCTTATTCGAATTTCTTCCATTACGGGGGGCAATGTAAAATGGCGAAATGCATTGAAGATGGAGTTGTCAATGAATTCCTCGATGTTTCGGAACAAAAAACCTTAAAGTAGCCGACCTATCCATTTCTCCTATTTTGCCAGATGGCAACACATCCATACCCGCTCAAATGATTGGGTTAAATGCAGTACGCTTTATTCAAAACAATCCCCACCCTTACGTGGCAGATGATGATGACTTTGATGATGAATTAGAAGATGAATAGAGTAGCCTGGCCCTCGTTACGGTAATGCTTTAATGCATTGGAGGTCAGGCACTTTTTGCAATTATATCTATCAAAATTTTTATGGTATGATATTGTGAAGAACGATATGTTATCGCAATGGAAAAAGAATGTATACTACTATTTCTGGTACTACATTTTTATTTATCACTAGTTTTTAGGAAACACACACAAGAAAATTATTATATTAAAATAAAAAATATTGCTGTTTTAGTTTTTAGATTATTAAGAAAATATGATCAGGAGTTCAGTACATAAAAGCAATGATAGGAAAAGGAGATTACAGATTTAATGGGAAATATTAATAAGCGCATCGCAGAGCTTTTTCCAAGTATGAGCAAGTCTTATCAAAAAATTGCCAAATATATTTTGGGAAATCCTAATACAGTTCCTTTTTTAACGGCGGATAAATTGGCACAAGTTGCAGGTGTCGGTCATGCAACGGTTATTCGGTTTGCCACCTATTTAGGCTATTCCGGATATCCAGAATTACATCAGGAACTGCAAAGTAATGCACAACGGCAGCTTACCTCAACTGAAAAATTTGCATTGTCAAAGAAGATGTATGTGGATGAAGGTCAAGCAGTATACGATATCTTTTTAGGCGATATCGAAAATGTTAGAGCCACCATCGAAAAGTTGGATATGGAAGCTTTTAAAGAAGCTGTAGAAGCATTAGCTAAGGGAAAAAGCATCTATATTGTAGCAAATAGGAGTGCGACGGCATTAGGTGTTTTTCTACAATATTATCTCCAATTTATGTTAGAAAAAGTAGAACTAATCCATCTGATCGAAACTGCTTCAGAGCATCTTTACGATTTGAGTGAAGAGGATGTTGTGGTTGGCATTAGTTTTGCACGGTATGCGAAAAGTACGGTACAAGTATTGTCTTATGCAAAGAAAAGAAAAGCGACCACTATTGCGATTACGGATAACTTGCTGTCTCCTCTTGTTCCACATGCAGATATAACATTAACGGCAAACAGTCAAATGCTAAGTTTTATCGAATCGTTTGTTGCACCGTTTAGTCTTATTAATGCCTTAATTATTGCTGTAGCAAAAGCAAACCAAACAAATTTTCAAGATAAACTGGCTTTGCTGGAAGATGTTTGGGAAAACTTAGATGTTTTTTATAAAAAACAATGAACATAAGTCTTTAATGGGCTTATGTTTTTTTGTTTTTCTAAAATAATGATATTTGGTTTTTGGTGTATATTAAACGTCTACTCTAAAATGTCAAAAAATTTTGATACCCCCTTTCTTTTTTGTAAAGGTACGGTTATTATGAAATATATATTCCATTTTTAATTTTATTATGAAATATTTTGTTTAAGCAAGGAGTGAAAAAGGTGAAGAAAATAAAATTTTCTTTAGCAGTGCAGATATTCGTAGGGTTGATCCTTGGGATTATTATTGGCGCTGTTTACTACGGCAATCCGTCTGTATCTACCTATTTACAGCCAATTGCCGATATATTTATGCATTCTATTAAAATGATTGTCCTGCCTATCGTCGTTTCTTCCATTATCGCTGGCATTGCAGGTGTTGGTGATTTAAAGAAGATAGGGAAGCTAGGTTTTAAGACAATTCTTTATTTTGAGGTTGTTACAACAATCGCTATTATTTTAGGTTTATTGTTCGGGAATATTTTTCAGCCGGGAGCAGGAGTCGATATGGCTCATCTCTCTAAAACCGATATTTCTTCCTATGTAGAAACAACAAAAAATGTGGAAGAACATAGTTTTATAGATACATTTGTAAATATTATTCCTACCAATATTTTTAATGCTTTCGCTCAAGGAGACATGCTTGCTGTAGTTTTCTTTTCTGTTCTATTTGGAATAGGTGTTGCAGCAATTGGAGAAAGAGGGAAACCCGTTTTAGCCTTTTTCCAAGGTGTTGCAGACACGATGTTTTGGGTGACAAACCAAATTATGAAAATAGCGCCATTTGGTGTATTTGCGTTAATTGGGATAACGGTTTCTAAATTTGGATTATCTTCACTGATTCCTCTAGGAAAGTTTGCGCTACTTGTGTATGCAAGTATGTTATTTTTAGTTGTGGTAGTCTTCGGATTGATTTGTAAAATAGCCAAAATTAAACTGATGCCTTTGCTGCGTTTAGTAAAAGATGAACTCTTGCTCGCTTATTCCACAGCAAGTTCAGAAACTGTCTTGCCACGGGTAATGCAAAAGTTAGAGTCATATGGATGTCCGAAAGGAATTACATCATTTGTGCTGCCGACGGGATATACATTTAATCTTGATGGTGCAACATTATATCAAGCGTTAGCAGCGCTGTTTATTGCCCAAATGTATGGGGTGCATTTATCTATCGCCGAGCAAATTTCACTAATGTTAGTATTGATGTTAACATCAAAAGGAATTGCAGCTGTTCCAGGTACATCCTTTGTGGTGCTTTTAGCAACACTAGGTTCCGTAGGCATTCCCGTAGAAGGATTAGCTTTTATCGCGGGTATTGATCGAATTTTAGAGATGGCGCGTACTGCTGTTAACTTGACTGGAAACTGTGTAGCAACGGTTTTTATTGCCAAATGGGAAGGTCAATTTGATGAAGAAAAAGCAAATTCTTATATAGATTCTATTAAGAAGTCTGCAGCAGCTTAATAGGACAGGTATAAATATTATCTAGATGAGTAGAGAAAGAAGTTATTTTGATTAATTATTTTCAAAATAGCTTCTTTTTTTACTCATGCGGAAAATCAACCAAAACAGCTTAATCTTCATGCTTTTACATAATCATAACCATTTATCAGTGCTAGCTGAATTTTGTTAGGGTATTCAAAATCATTGGATTCGGGCAAAAGGCTAAGTTAGATGGGGGGATTACTTGTTCTGCACCTGTATTGTTCCTGACTGGCCATTTTGGCACTGAAAAAATAGTAGGGGAAATGAAAAGGTTCATAAAGATGCTTTAGAGTTATATGAACCTTTTTCTATTTTCAAGATATCGCTCATGAATTGGGTAGGAGGGATATAAAAATTGAAATGGGAGTAAATTCGTGAACATTATCCAGAACAATGGGTACTTGTTGAAGCCATCTCTGCCTACTCAAAAAATTCCATCCGCTATCTTGAAGAACTATCAGTCATATCAAATTTCCCCGAATCAACTTTGGCATGGAAAGAATACAAAAAACTACATTTAGCCGACCCTTCTCGTGAATACTATATTTTCCATACTGACCATGAAACAATTGAGGTAAAAGAACAGAAATTTATCGGGATTAGGAGACGACTTCAAAGTGGCATTTAGGAAATAGAAAACACACATTTACTTCTCCTATCAAAATACATTAAATAAAAACCCGCATTGAGAAGTAGCCTGCCCCCTACCTTTGTTCCAGGTTAAGCCATAGACGTTCCTCATCAGTCAAACGTATATCTAGTACTTTGAAGCTGGAGATTAATTCATCGGCGCACTCAGGTCCAATGACTGCACAAACAGGGTAGGGCTGGTTTAGTACATAAGCTAAAGCAATATGATTTGCTGTAATTCCCTTTCCCTTGTGCGCGGCTAATTCTGTCGCACGATTGAATCGTTCCCAGTTATCATCATTGTAATATACTCGGAAGATGTCCCCGCTTAAGCGAATCCCGGGCGCGTAACGTCCTGAGAAGAAACCGCCTGCTTGAGCTGACCATGAAAATAATGGAATCTGTGTTTTTTTTTGCCAGTCATGATAAGCTAGATCTACGTACACCGTTCCAGGCCAGCGGGGCTCATTGATTGCTGCCAAGCTTAGTGAAGGGCTGTTGACCACTAGACGGTTATAGCCCTTTTTGTCCGCATATCGATTCGCTTCGTCTATCCTTTGATACGACCAATTGGAAGCTCCAACAGCTTTAATCAGACCGGAGTTTATAGGCTCCTGAAGAAAATCTATTATTTCGTGCACCGGAACAGAAAGGTCATCACGGTGAAGCAAGTAAATATCAATATAATCGACTTGAAGTCTCTCTAAACTGCGCTCCAGATCCTCTGCAACAGCTTGGGGATTCAGCCTGTTTACTATGGCTTGATGGGCATCCACATGAAAATGGCCGCCCTTGTCGATGATTACGATATTTTTACGAAGCTGTCTGGAGTTTAACCACTGGCCAACCGCAAGCTCACTTTCACCGTTCCCGTAGGCATTTGCCGTATCGATTGTGTTTCCGCCACGTTCGACGTAGGCGTCGAGCATTTCAAATGCAGCATCCAAACGCTTCCGGGAAAAATCTGCTGTTCCTATAACCAATTGTGAACATGATTTGTCGAGACCTTGAACAGATATATATTTTATTATAACCACCCCCTGTCTTCATTCCCATTTCTGCAGCTGATGATTATACCGAAACAGCCCATCACGGTTCAGCCGTTTCTTTAACTTCGCGTCTCCCATCCAGATTAGCCGGTCAAATTGAAGAGTGATAAATTCTTTTATACCGGCTTTCGTTCCAATGGACCGCATTTCGGCGAAATACGCTTCAAGGTTCTCGGAAAGCTGGCCCTCGTGAAAACGAAAGCCTCCCAAATAAGCATCGACAATTTTTAGCTCGGTGACCTTCGAGAATTGCCGCCACAAATAATAATCTCCGGCATACTTGAATGTCGGCCAAAAATCATGATCAATCAACGTATTTAATTCACTGCTCCAAAATGTGGATTCCTGTTGTATAAAGGGGAGTTTCATGCCGTAATATCCGCAGCTTAGCAAGTTTTTTCTGTATTTAAAAGGCAGGAAGGACGAAGCAAACTGTGAACGGTCATTATAGCTTACATTCAATCCTGTAAGCCACTTAACTGGTTTTGTTTCGAAAAGATCGAGAACAACATCGAAGGCGTGCTTGGAGTAATAATCTCCAGCATTAAGATACGCGCAGATGTCTCCAGTCGCGAGCTGGAACCCCTTGGATAAGGCCTGATACATCCCCGTATCAGGCTCAGATATGATCTTAATTAATCCGTTATTTACACTATTTATCAGTTCAATCGTTCTATCCGTTGAACCGCCATCACAGATGATATATTCCAATTCAACTCTTCCCGATTCTACGGCCGACTGCGTAATGATCGACTGAACGGTTTCCATAATATATTTTTCAGCATTATAGCAAGGCGTTACAATAGATATTTTGTCCAATGTTCTCCCCTACGCTTCCTTGAGTCAAGTTGATAATTTATTTTATGTGAAATATGGAAATGTGTGCGTGTAGAGATTTTCAAATTAACAAGAATACATATTTGATAGGGTTCCTGGATTTCGGGGAATATGAATGCCTACCTGTTCTGTATTACTTTAATGCATTTGGGGTCAGACAGATTCTTTGTATTAAAAGAAGTGCATCCATTTCAACAATATTCATTGTTCATATTCAGTTCATAAATATGGACTATCCTTCCTATATAATCGGTATTATATAGACATATACAGGCGAACATTTTGGTTTGACATGAAAAATACGCCGTAAGACGGAGGGATTCCCCAACGTAAGCTCATTTTTAAAATAGCAAATACAAATTATAGTTATACAAAAAGGGAGGAATTGGAATGAACTATGTACACAGCAGAGTAACAGTTCCAGACAATGTTGAATGGGCAGTTGAAGCGCATGGACTCGTTAAAACGTTTGGCAATAATCGAGCGGTTGATGGTGTAAATCTGAACGTACGCGCTGGTACTATCTACGGTGTGCTTGGTCCAAATGGAGCAGGAAAGATCACGACAATCAGAATGCTGGCGACCTTACTTCGTGCGGACGCAGGTTCTGCGAAGATCTTTGGATACGATGTGGTGAAGGAGCCGCAGATTGTACGTCAAT
Organism: Niallia yueguangensis; assembly: GCF_052663115.1. Classification (NCBI taxonomy): domain Bacteria; kingdom Bacillati; phylum Bacillota; class Bacilli; order Caryophanales; family Bacillaceae; genus Niallia; species Niallia yueguangensis. Next base: position 76,583 of record NZ_JBQTCX010000012.1, on the reverse strand, counting down.
TGATTGGGGTGACTGGTTAGTATGCCTCGGTCGATGAGTCCCTCAGCGCTACGGAGAATCTGATTATCTTCTCCCGACTACTAGGTCTGGGGCGTGCTGAGTCACGACCGACGTAAGGCCGCGGAATTACTGGAGGAATTTGGTTTAACGGAAGCAGCGAAGCGTCCGTTGAAGAATTTCTCTGGCGGTATGCGTCGCCGATTGGATCTGGCGGCAAGTCTCATTGCAGTGGTTTGTGAAGATAAACCCAATCTCGCACCTTGTAACAGCCGTCAGAGAAATGACCAACTCTGGAACAATGGGTTGGGACTTAACCGTCTCCCTCATTGGCGCTGCTGTCATTGTGGCAATCTTCGCACCACTAACGGTACGTGCATATATGCGTCGGACTTAGTTAAGAGGAAATTTTAGAGGTATAATAGACTGTGTATGTAGTTAATCCTAGGTTAGCTATTTATGCAGTTTTTCTGTTTTTTGATAAAAAAATTTGCTTCGTATCTGATTAAAACTTCCGAATTTACGCGAAGTTTACTAGACTAATCAACGTTTATGCTAGTAAAATAGCAGAAAAATTCGGAATAATATGGTAACCTATATCCAAATGAACTAAAAGTGGGTGAAAATATGGAAATGAAGCATTTACTCTATTTTATAGAGGTTACTCGTTTAGGCAGCTTTACCCGTGCAGCGGATCAATTATACATTACACAGCCAGCCATCAGTAGAATCATTAAATCATTGGAAACGGAGATGGGTGTTTCTCTTTTTATTCGTTCCAGGAAAAAGTTGGAGTTAACAGATGCTGGCCGCGTTCTTTATAAACACGCACAAGTATTTGATAGGCAATTTCAGTTGCTGAAAGCTGAAATGGATAATTTGACCAGCCTAAAAAAAGGGCATATTCGTATTGGTCTTCCCTCTATTGTTAACTCCTTTTTTTTCTCTCAATTAATAGCTTCCTTTCATAAAAAATATCCAGAAATAACTTTTCAATTGGTGGAGGATGGATCCAAGCGAATTGAAGAAAAAGTGTTGAATGATAAGCTTGATCTTGGAGTTGTGGTTGTGTCGGACAATCATGATTTATTAGATTATTATTCTTTTGTTAAAGAAGAGTTAAAGCTTATTGTACCGCCTTCCCATCGTCTTGCTAATAAGCAAGCAGTTTCCTTGGCAGAACTTAAGAATGAATTTTTTATCATGTTTAATCAGGATTTTTTACTTCGAGATTGGATTATTGCAGCTTGTAAGAAGGAAGGTTTTGTGCCAAGCATTATTTCAGAAACATCACAATTAGACTTTATTCAAGAAATGGTCGCCTCCAATCTTGGAATAACATTATTGCCTGAAAGTACGTCTGCAGATTTGACCGCTGATGTTAGAGCAATAAATTTATCCAATCCAAAGATTGATTGGAATCTTTCTATCATATGGAAAAATGGCGAGCAGTTATCAAAGGTGTCAAAGGAATTTATACGATTCTTCAAAGAAAGACTTTAAAAAAATAATTAAGTAAAAGAAGGTTTCCTCATAAAGGGAGGAAGCCTTCTTTCATAGTATCAGAATTTATATGTTTCAAGTTAGATGAATGTCTAGCGCAAGCAGTCAGTCCCTGTGAAACATAACCCTTTGCCTCTAAAAGTAAAAAACACTTTTCGAGTCAAATGAACATTTTTCTTCGGGCCTGAGCAAGGCGCTTCCCCTTTTCTAATTAACGCTGAAAGCAATTACATAACACTTTCGTATGAACTGTATGTTTTATTGGCATTGTACTTCCGCTTAAAATGCGCACTATAATAGTTAATAAAGAGTTTTATATATAAGGAAGTTGTTAATACTGTAAATTAGATGCGAGGATAAGGTGATAATTTTATGATAACAAAAAAAATTAAAGAAACTCGTATTATCCAAAATGATCAAGTTCTAATTAATGATTTGAATAATTATCATACTTTATTCGGTGGCGTATTAATGAAGAAGCTAGATGCTTGTGCAACGCTTTCTGCTCAAAAATGTGCAAGAGTAAAAGAATGTGTTACAGCCTCGACAGATTCAGTCAACTTTATCGAACCGATTCTGCAGAGTGATTCTGTTTGTATTGAATCGTTTGTTGTTTATACAGGAAGAAGTTCAATGGAGATCTTTTGTAAGGTAATTGCTGAGGATATGATTACAGCAAAGCGAAAAATTGCTGCTACTGCCTTCTTAACCTTTGTAGCACTAGATGAAAACAAAAAGCCAATCAATGTGCCGCCTGTTATTCCAGAATCAGAAGAAGAAACATATCTTTTCGAAACAGGAAAAGAGAGAGCGGAAATACGAAAGCTTAAGCGAGAGCAAAACAAAGATTTAGTAGCTATACTTTCTATTAATAGCCCTTGGGATGAATAATTTATTATATTGAAGGAGGAAGTTAAATGCTAGTAACATCAAGTTTTAGTGAATTAATGAACGCAAAAAGCGAGATTGATGAATTAAAAGAGACAATGCCAATAATTTATGATAATTTTCTGCATGTTATAAACTTAACACGTCAGCTACAATTTAAATTTCAATATATGGGCTGCTTAATTATGGATGAAGAGCCAAATGAATTTCTTCCTAACGTTCAGGATGATTATGTATTGGCTTTATATCAAAGAGAAATAGAAAAGCTAAAAGTAGAAAGCAAATTTTTAGATTTAAAGAGGCTGCTGGCTGATTATGAAAAAATTGGATACGCTAATCTAAGCGCTTTAGTAATGGGGAAAAGTCCAGAAGTATTAGTGGGTCCAAAAGTAGTACGATAAGACACCTGATTCTCATAATCGTATATGATGTAGATAAAAGCAGCTAATAAGTAGCTGCTCAGGCTGTTGAAAAACGTTCGCTCTCTTCGTCACTCCCCGTTTTTTGCGGTGCTCATTACCCCAAAAACGGTAACTCCGCTCCTCAAAAAGGGTCGTTCCTCGATAGATAAACGCTTTCAATCAGCATGAAAGTTTGCAGTCTTACTTTTTTGACAATCTGAGCAGCTAATAGGTAGCTGCTTTTATTTTGTTCAACATTTTTTGGCTAAGGTCAATACCCCATGATGAACAGTTTTCTATTTTTTTACAAACATCTGTACCCATTCATTATCCGCTTCTTCAAATCCAACTCCGATATGGGTGAACTTATTGTCTAAAATGTTTGCACGATGACCTTCGCTATTCATCCAGGCATTTACAACTTCTTCCGGTGTCTGTTGACCTTGAGCAATGTTTTCACCAGCGGATTGATAGGAAATTCCAAAGTCCCTGATCATATCAAATGGTGACCCATACGTTGGACTCGTATGAGAAAAGTATCCTTTTTCATTCATGTCTTGTGCTTTTACGTTTGCTACATTACTTAACTCAGGATATGCCTCTAAAGCAGGTAGGCCATTTTTTTGTCTTTCTGCATTCGTTAATTCAATGACAGCTGTCACAAATTCGCTTCCCCCTTGATTTTGGCTGACATTCTGAGGAGTTTCAGCTTGTAACGGCTGCTGTCTATTATCTTGCTGCATGTTTTGGTCATTCTCTATGGGTTCGAAGTCATATTTAGCATCTTGCACTTTTACTGGTTGAGTATGAGGATAACGATCACTGCTCAAACCTGTTTGTAAGCTGGAGATGGTGTCATTTTCGTTAATATGGTTGTTTTTTTCTTTATCATTAATGTTACAAGCTGTTAACAGAAAAAGCATGCTAATGAAGATACTACAAAGATGTTTAAATTTCATGATAAATTACTCCTTTTGTTTTATTTTATTTTATTGTCTCTCTTTTTTAAGAAAATAAAATTGGAAAGTTAAAACAAAAGGACACTAAAGAATGTTATGATACTACCTTAACCTTAATATTATCGATGGCATTATACCCATAGCCTTTTCTATTCCAAAGAGGCATTATTGGCTGAACTCGACCATATGAGTCGGTTGCTTTTGACATGATTGTATATTCACCTTTCTTGAATACTGTCCATGTATAAGACCAAGAAACCCATTCATAACCTGCCTGTTCTGTATTATTGACCTCTACACTTGCCCATGTATTTCCATTATCTGTACTGATTTCAACTTTTGTTATATGACCGTTTCCAGTCCATGCAATTCCTTTAATTACGTGCTTGCCAGTAGTAAGAATATCCATATCTAAAGGTTTTTGTATAGTGGAATTCACATTCATTCTTGTAACAGGCTGAGTATCTTTGTCAGATTCTTTATAAGGATAATAAACATAGTCGATGGATTGGAAGGGACCTGTAAAAGGGTAGTCAATAACGGTAATTTGTTTAATCCATTTAACCGAAGCCATAGCATACCACTGTGGAACGATTAGTCTAAATGGATAACCATGTTTGAATGGGATAGGCTGATTATTATATTCATAAGCTATAATGGTGTCAGGATGAAGTGCCTTTTCAATAGGCAAACTCCTAGCATAAGTATAAACGTTATGTAAGTCCGTTCTTTTTCCATGATCATATCCTTCTACAACTAATTCTTTTGCCCCTTCTTTTATTCCACATAGTTCCAGAAGGAGTCGCAGCGAAATTCCTTTCCAATACCCTTGGCTGATTGCCCCTTTTTCCCATTGCTCCCCAAATACTTTTGGTTTAAATAAACTACGTTTGTCTCCTGAACATTCGAGAACTGCTTTAAAAGTTTTCGAAGGGAATTGAAGGATATCTTGGATAGAAAACAGTTTTGGTGTTGAAACAAGCCCGTTAATTGGAATCAAATAACTGGAAAAAGAAATTGTTGGATAAGAAAAGTGGTTTCGTCTATAAAATAAATGATGATTTATTGTATCAGTCTCAACAAATTGAATAGGCGTTTCCTGATTTTCGGGTTGTAAACTACGTGTTATTAAATAGGGTTTCACTACCTGGTGTTTTGGATGCATCATTTCCTCCTAATTAGAAAGGGTTATGATTAATTGTATGTTGTTTGATTTTTAATTAGGCTATTGTCATTATGCTAGTGATTATTTTTTAACTAAAGGCTATGTTAAAGCTCCTTGTTGATTTTGGCACTATGTTGATTGGAGTGGAAGGCGTGAGACTCCTGCGGGAAAAGCGAGTCAGAGGGAGACCCCACAGGCGCACAGCGTCGAGGATGCTCCCGGACCGCCCGTAGAAAGCGAACGACTGAAACGGAAATCAACAGGCAAGTTTAACAGAGTCTAACTAAAAAGGGCGTTATCTTTATGTAAAAATAGTATAATAAATAGGCAGAAGTAGATATTAAAAAGGGATGTTTAAAGCTTTTATAGAATGTATAAGACATAAAAAAATTAGTATTCAAAAATGAAAGAGAAAGGAGAAGCTATGCTAAATACTAAAGAACAAGGATGGAACTTTGACAACAGTTATTCCCGTCTGCCAAAATTATTTTTTTCCAGCATTCTTCCAACTCCTGTGCGATTGCCGAAATTGATAATTTTTAATAATGAGTTGGCAGCATCCATGGGTTTGGACGTTGAGGCGCTGCAAAGTGAAGATGGCACAGCAGTTTTTGCTGGAAATCAGATTCCTGAAGATGCTTCGCCTCTTGCTCAAGCTTATGCAGGACATCAATTTGGTCATTTTAATATGTTGGGTGATGGCCGCGCGGTGCTGCTAGGTGAGCACATCCTCCCACAAGGTGAGCGGGTGGATATTCAGCTTAAGGGTCCAGGTAGAACGCCATATTCCCGCGGGGGTGATGGCCGCGCTGCACTTGGACCGATGCTGCGCGAATACATTATTAGCGAAGCAATGCATGCCCTTCGTATTCCTACGACCCGCAGTCTAGCGGTGGTGACAACTGGTGAGACCATAATTCGCGAAACCGAACTACCTGGTGCCATTCTAACCCGTGTGGCTGCTAGTCACCTGCGCGTAGGTACTTTTCAATACGCTGCAAACTGGGGCTCAGTAGAGGAAATTCGAATCCTAGCTGACTATACGATAAAGCGCCATTATCCAGAAGTGGAAGCCACTGAAAACAGATATCTTGCTCTGCTTGAGGAAGTGGTTAAGCGACAGGCTGAGCTTATTGCCAAATGGCAGTTGGTCGGCTTTATTCATGGGGTGATGAACACGGACAACATGACGATTAGCGGAGAAACGATTGATTATGGTCCTTGCGCATTTATGGATGCTTATGACCCGGAAACGGTATTCAGCTCCATTGACCGTCGAGGCCGCTATGCTTATGGCAATCAGCCGGTAATTGCCGGATGGAATCTTGCTCGATTCGCTGAGTCCTTATTGCCGCTGTTGCATGATAACGAGGATCAGGCAGTAAAACTTGCCCAGGAAATAATTTCAAACTTTACTGCAATGTATCAATCTAATTGGCTAGCGGGAATGAGAGCAAAACTGGGGCTATTTAACGAAGAGGCAGAGGATGAAGCACTTATTAATGACCTCCTTAGTATGATGAAGAAGTATCGTGCGGACTATACCAATACCTTCCGCACATTAACTTTAAATACGCTGAAGGATGCGGATTTGTTTGGGTCATCAGAATTTGCGGAGTGGCATAAGCTCTGGCAGGAGAGACTGGAGAGACAGCAGGAATCGAAAGACGCCTCTAACGAATTGATGCGGAACACCAATCCTGCGATCATCCCGCGTAACCACAGGGTGGAAGAGGCGCTAGAAGCTGCAGTGGAAAAAGGAGACTACAGCGTGATGGAAAGGCTTTTGGCTGTTCTTTCAAATCCTTACGCCTACTTCACTGAACAAGCCGAGTATTGTACCGTACCTGTATCAACCACCCCTTACCGAACTTTTTGTGGTACTTGATATAGAAGTCATTTGGAAATTAGGGCTGTCTTTTGTGCTAATCTTTAACTAAAATAATGCTGCCTCTTTGAGGCAGCATTATTTTAGTTTATGATTTTTGCCTTTCTAGTTTCTTTCAGAAATGGCAATATAAAAATTATTTGGTTCTATAGAACTATTTTTGTTATCGATCTGGTGGGAATTTTGTATCGTAAAAAGAAATAATAAGCATCATGTTAAACGAAGTCTGATGCTAGTTTTAAGGTTATTTTCGGAAGATATTGTAATTGTTTCCAAAAAGGATGATGGCCTATTTTAAGGATTTGCTAGGAGTTATTTCCTATTGTTAAACAGTACTTTTGTTGCTAACTTTATTATATTCTCGCAAATAATGAAGAGATAAGTACCATTCAATCAAACCAAATGAAAAGAGGGAGAATGATGAAAAAGGCATCTAAAGTAACGGCTGGAATTCTTACGGCATCATTGTTGGTTTTTCCATTCGTACAAACTGGACATACTGCACTGGCGGCTAAGGCAAAGCAAGAACAATTACATAAAGATAAACAACAAAAGGAACAAAAAGGTCAACCAGTGTGGGATAGAAGCTCCTTATTTTTTACAACAGCAGATGAAACTCCAGATGGCATTTCTGCTTCCATTAAAAATGGTGAAGATTCTGAAGCTATGCAAGGAGAAGTAAGGTACGAAGTTTACTGGTCAGAAAGTGGAAATCCAAAGGATGGAGTTATTGTTTATTCAGGAGTTGTTCAACCGTTAGCGCCTGGAGAAACACAGGTTTTAACTTATAACCCTGATAAGATTGTAGATGGAAATTATATGTTTAAAGCATATCAGCGAGAAGATCACCCAGGCACAGGAGTATTATGGAGTGAATCCATCACCGTTAGCGGAAATGGCACGGAGGAAACAAGCCCAGTTCCAGAAGAACCTGAATATCCGGAAAATCCAGAATCTCCAGAAAACAATAATCCATATGAGCCGACTCCTTACGAGCCAAATCCATATGACAACGTTAATGTTTATGGGTCAGGTAATTATACATATCCAGGGATGTAATGGTGTTATTATCTAATAATTTAATATTTTTGTTTAATTGTTCTACTAAGAGAGCCCAATGGTTTGGCTGAGAAAAGAATAAAGAAGCAAAATGATGAAAATGGCTGTTCCCATAGGATTGGGAAACAGCCATTTTTATTTTAGATTAAATTTAACAATTTATTGCATCGTAAGTTGAATTCTAGTATCGAGTATGGTTTTACCATATGATCATCTACCCAGTTGGAAAGGTTGTGAAGTGTAGGTTCTAAAGATCTGCTAGTGAGTGCCATCACTTTCATATGCTTCCATCTGCTATTATGTTTAATCTTCTCTAAGAATGTTAAAGTGGTCATCTGAGGTAGACCGATATCGATAATACAAAGGTCTACTTTATACTGTTCTAAATAAACCATCGCATTCTCCTCGTTTTTAACGTTTAATAGCGTTAAGGAGAAGGCGTCATTTTTTAAGTTTACATCTAAGATAGAGTGTATCATCGAAGCAGCGTCGATGATGAGAATCGTTTTGGATAACTTTTTCTGGAGGATCCCTTTTTCCTCGGATAGTAGATCAGGAAGCTCACTCCATGCCATTACACGGTTGCGTCCCAATTGTTTTGCTTGATACAACATGGTGTCAGCCCTTTTTATCCATTCTTGACCCTTGAGGTCCTGACTTAAAGGGGCAATACCTGCAGAGAAGGTAATATTAATCGTTTCAGTGTTTACCTCGGCAAAACAAAATGTTCTTACTTTTTCAAGAATTCTATTCATGAGAACTGTGGCTTGCTCCTCTGTGGTATTAGAGAGCAGCACGACAAACTCTTCACCGCCATATCGGGCTATTAAATCAGAATTACGCAGATTTTGTTTTAATAGATAAGCTAATCTCTGTAAAACTTGATCTCCTATAGGATGGCCATATATATCGTTAATTAGCTTAAAGTGATCAATATCAATAAGTGCTAATGTGATAGGGGCCGGATACCTTTTATTTCTTTCCATTTCAATAATAAGCTGATTATCAAAATATCTCCGATTGTATATGCCAGTTAACGCGTCGCAGAAGGCCATTTGTTCAAACTGCTTCGATCTGGCCAAAATGCGTTGTACGCGTGCGTTTAGATCTTCAAAATGGAAAGGCTTGGTTACATAGTCATCTGCTCCCATGTTTAAGCATCTTACTTTGTCTTTAATATCGTTGCTCCCAGATAAAACAATCAATGGAATCCACTTTAATTTAGGATCGTGCTTCAAAAAGTCGAACAAGAAATATCCTGATTCGGGCTCCATCATAAGATCCAAAAGAATCAACTCATAATCGTTTTCATATAGCATATGCTTAGCTTCTTGTACACTGCTCGATTCATCAATAATAAGCGGTGATTTTTTAAATTTATGGATAATTAATTTTCTTAAGTCTTCATCATCGTCCACTAATATGATACGCGAGTTCATGGAAACCGCATGAGCAGGATTCGCTTTTTCGATATGCTTAAATAATTGATCTAAATTTTCATAACTACTCTTCATAAAAAACCACCACTACATGATGTAAGAAATCTGCCAAAGTTTCTAGACTTTTCTGAATGAGTACTTGATTTTTTTCTATAGCAGCTAATTCGATTTGAGCTCCAATCTCCGTGATCAGGTCAAAACCATACCCTTCTCCACTGCCTTTTATACTGTGGCCTATCATTCTAATCGTTTCGAAGTTATCGGAGTGAAGTGCTGTCTCTATTGTTTGTATATCTTTTTGTCTTTTTTCCAAATATCCTGGGATGAGTGCTTCAAGATCTATATCTATATGTACTGTATAAAGCTCTTTAGTTAGCTCCAATTTATTCACCTCGACTTTGTTTTGCAATGGCTCTTTTCGTATAGATTGTTGTTATTTACCCCGCAGCCTGAATACACTTCGCTTTTCGCGGACGAGTGCCGAGCTTCCTCGCCGCTATGCTCCTGCGCAAGTCTCGTCTTTCTCGCTTTTCTAAGCAGGAGTCTACGTGTATTCAGGCTGCTCAGTGCTTCAGTCATGTTTATTATCAAAAACAACAAACTTTTAGAAAACAGCCTTTTCAATAAACGCAAGAAGCTCTTTCTTCTTAATAGGTTTTGTTAAATAATCATCACAACCTGCTTCTATGCAGCGATCTCGATCTTCCTTTAACGTATGAGCGGTTAAGGCGACAATAGGTGTTCTAAATTTCCGATGAGTTTGTTCCCAATGGCGAATTTCTCGAGTCGCTGTATAGCCATCCATGGTTGGCATTTGAATATCCATAAATACAAGATTATACTGATCAGCCTTAAACATTTTGATAGCTTGAATTCCGTTTTCCGCGATAGCAATTTGATGATTCGTTTTCTTTAGGAAAGACGTAAATAATAGTTGATTATCTTCATGATCCTCCACTAACAATATTTTCAAGTTAGATTTCGTGTCTGGCAATAAGGAAGGCTGCGGTATGAATAACGGTTTAGTTTCAATCGTTTGCTGTCCGATTGTTTCTCTTATCATTTGAATAAGTGGGCCTTTTTTGATTGGTTTAATGAGATAAGAATGTAGGCCGATCTTCTTGCAGGATTTAATCGTTTGATGCTGATCATCTGATGTAAGCATCATAATAGCTAGATTCTTAGATATCTTATTTTTTTGGATCTTCTCAAACATTTCAATTCCATTTACGTATGGCATATGATAATCCAACAGAAGAAGTTGGAAAGGAGCTCCATTTTGAGAAGCTGTTTTTAATCGTTCTAAACCTTGTTCTGCGTCTGCAGCTTCAACGACTTCCATGTCTAACTTTTCCAACAAGCCACGTAAAATAATGCGGTTGGTTAGATTATCATCGACAATCAACGTTTTAATCCCCTTTAATTGCGTTTCATCCAAAAGTGATTTTGGTTTTTCACTACTAGATTGACTTAAAGGAATTTTAAAATAGAAATGACTTCCTTTACCTTCTTTGCTTTCTACGCCGATGTGTCCACCCATAAGCTCGACCAGCTTTTTGGAAATGGATAATCCAAGTCCTGTACCACCGTATTTACGGGTAATGGACGTATCTGCCTGTGTAAATCTATCAAAGATGGCCGCTAGTTTTTCTTGCGGGATTCCAATACCTGTATCAGTCACGGAGAATAGGTATTCATTTTCTACTTTTTTAACGGAAACAACAATCTCACCGTGCTCCGTAAACTTGATTGCATTGGAAATAAGATTATACAATACTTGACGTATTCGATCAGCGTCTCCAAGTACAAACTTTGGTACGGAAGAGTCGACGTGGATCAACATCTCCAACTGTTTAGCATGAGCACGGATCGCCATAATTTCAGCTGTTTTTCCCACCATTTCCTCAAGGTCAAATGGTGCTTGCTCTAGCTTGATATATCCGGATTCTATTTTAGAGAAATCCAATACATCGTTAATCAAATTCAGAAGGTTATCCCCTGCTTTTTTATACGTTTCCACGTAAAATCTCTGCTCTTCCGTCAAAGATGTTTCATATAATAATTCTGCCATTCCAATAATGGCATTCATCGGTGTACGAATTTCATGACTCATGCTAGCGAGAAAATCACTTTTAGCAAGACTGGCTGCCTCCGCTTTTTCTTTAGCTTGAGTTAGTTCCATAAGAATCTGATCTTTGTGTTTTTGTTGTTCTTGTATTTCTTCGCTTTGAGCAATAATCTCTTCATTTTGGGCTTCTAAATTTTCAATGAGATCATGAAGGTTTCGCGCCATTTTATCAGCGGATTTTGCTAATGTACCGAACTCATCTTTTGTAAACTGATTTTGATCAATTTTGACATGAAAATTCCCTTTGCTTATTTCGCCCATTAAGAAAACGGTATGTTTTAATGGAAGAAGCGAACGGCGAATGAAATAAGAAATCATCATTAGCATAATCGTAAGAATGATCACTGCATAGAAAAGAGACCAGTTCAGTATACGATTAAAATCGCTCATAATATTTTCTTGTGGGATAACCGATTCGAAGAGCCAGTAATCGTCTATTCCTGCTACTTGTATCAATCGATAGACTCGAAGGACGGATTTGCCTTCAAAGTCATCATAAATATACTTCGTTTTTCCTTCTTTTAAAGCTGGAGAAATCTTCTTAATGACGGGATTTACTTGTCCATTTAAATATTTATCGTGGCTATTAGCAATATATTTTCCTTCAGATGTCAGCAGTCCTGAAAAACCCTCCATTGGCCGAATTTCCGTCATCATATTTTGAATGGTAGACATCTTGTAATCAATGCCTATGACTCCTAAGTACATTCCGGATGAATCGATAATTGGAAGGATAAGCGAAGTAACTAATACTTTTTGTCCATTAATAGGATAATAATAGGGGTCTGAAAAATAAGGTTTTAACGTTTTTTTAGGAATCTGGTACCAGTCTGCTTTTGGATCATTGTAATCAGGAATCGGCTGCTGCTTTATATCCCCGTCCATTCGATTCCACCATGGAAGAAATCGGCCTGTCTCATCATACCCTGGCTTGTTTTTATAAAACTCGTCCTTTCCATCAAATGCGTTAGATTCCCATACCATATAGTTATCTACTACATTCTCATTCCTTTTAAGGTGTTGAATCAGGAGCTGATTAGCTTGCTCGCGTGTAAGTGAATGATCGTCTCTCAGCAGCATTATAGTATCTAATACCTGTTCCAGTGACCTTTTGGATTTATTAAATTCATTTTCGACGTGTCTTGCATAATAAAGAGAGTTTTGCTCGGCATATTGCTCCGCTTTCTGAAGGCTGCTTCCATAAACAACTTTTAGAATGGTTAAGATTAGTGCAATAAATCCTAATGCTAATATCACACTTTGAAGTAAATTAATTCTTTTTGCCAATGTTACATTCTTTAGAAACATGCAGTCTTCTCCCAAATCTATCCTATTTTTCTTCTTTTAAAACAAGGCTCTGTTTAACGATAATGTTGTTTATGGAAAGGGAGTAGATTCCCTGACCTTTTGAAAATCAACAAGGGAATTTAACAGAGCCTAAAACAAAAAACTACCAATCTTTGAAGGATTGGCAAGCGTTAAGCTTGAAACTATAGCGACAAATTAATACTAGTTTGTCATGTCTTTAACGTTTCCATATAATTTACCGATATATTATAACAAAAAGTTAAAGTGTAGAAAGTATTAATTTATAGATTTCGTACTATTCTTTTTTAAAATGGAATTTTTATGAGGTTTTTTTGTGGAGACAGCGGAATTTCAGTGCAGAGATGTTAAGGTGAACCGTATCACAAATAAACAAATGGAAAAGGAAGGATCCTTCCTTTTCCCAAAAATATTTCTATTCTGCTAACAGCTCATCTATTTCAGCTGCTGCACGGTCTAATCCTTCTTTTACTGACAATTCACCAGCGAATATTTTAATTAAATAATCGGTGTACACCTTATCAATTTTATACCAATTTTTATCAGATATCCAAAGGAAGGCATAATTCATAGCTTCCACATAAGAAGAATAAGGGTAGGATTTACCGGATTCTTCTAATATTTTTGCGGCTTCCATATTAGTTGGAATCAATCCTGTCTGTGCCATAAGAAGCTGAGCTTTCTTTGCTGTCATCCACTTCATAAATATCCACGCTTCCTCTGGATGTTTGCTTCCTTTCATGATCACTAGATTTTCACCGCCAATTATGGATACAGGACGATTATTATTGGGAAACGGTACAGGTAAGGTCAACTTGTGAGCCTGATTTAAACTCGCATCACTCAATAAACTATAAAACCATGGTCCATCATCCACCATTAGCATATTTCCGGATTCCATTCTATTCCAGTTTTCTCTAGCACTCAATTTGTCTACAGGGAGATCAATCAGTTTATCTTTGTAAAGTTCTGTTAACTGCTTCACTGCATGGAGGGTTTTATCTCCATTTAAATAGCCGGAAGCCTTATGGAAGTTCTTGTCAGTTACAGTCCCTCCAAGGCTGTATAGGTATGCGAAGCTATCCCAAGAACTTAGACCAGCCATTCCAATGGAAAAGTGATGCTGCCTGGCAAGATTTAGAACCTCATTCATTGTACTTGGCGGCTTGGAATATCCTAATTTCTCCAAAATTTCACGATTAAAAATGGCAGCTTTCGTGTAGATATTGAGTGGGATAGAATAATAAATATTATTACGTAAGCCTATATTTATGAATTTTGGATTGAACCTGTTATGGATATTTTCGAAGTCTGGGAACGTATTTAAAGGTTCTAGAAAACCTTTCTGTGAGAACTCTGGAATCCACGATATATTGATTCGTACCACGTCAGGACCTCGGTTGGAAAAGGAACGTGCCATTAAGCTGTTCTTTAATTCAATATCAAAGGCTAGGTTTACTGATCGTACTTGAATATTTGGATACTCCTTCTCAAAAGCAGGAATTAATTTCTCTTCCAAAACTTCGGTTTCTTTATCGTTGTAAGTGTGCCAAAAAGTGATGATCTGTTTTTCACTGTCATGAAGCTTACGCACTTTATTTGGATTCGAGATCATGGAAAAGTTACTGCATCCGGTCATTAATAGTATAATCAGTACGAAGGATACATACCGCCAAAACATAACGTTAATCATCCTTTCTTTAGAAGATAAGAAAATATAAAATTTTCAACTTAGATGAGTGTCTAGTGCAAGCACCTATCTCTTGTGAAAAATAACCCCATGCCTCTAAAAGTAAAAAACGCTTTTTGAGTCATGCGAACATTTTTCTTCGGGGCTGAGCAAGGCGCTTCCGCTTTTCTTTAAATCGACAATTTTGTTGCTTGGTGCTTTTCCCTGTACGCATTTGGAGTTAATCCTGTTACTTTTTTAAACAATTTGCTAAAATATTTTGCGTCATTAAAACCTGCAGCCGTTGCAATATCATAGATGCGGCTTTCATTTTCCACCAAAAGCCGCTTTGCCTCTCTAATACGAAGATCGATCAAATAGTCAACAAAGTTTCGGCCAGTTTTCTTTTTGAAATAAAGACTGAAATAACTTTTACTGAGGTGGACAGTATCTGCTACGCTCTGTAGGGTCAAATTTTCCGTATAATGGGAAGCTATATATTCCAAAGCCTTTATAATCAACTGCTCATTATAATCTTTATCCGCTAATTTTGGTATTATGGGTGTCCAAATTTCTTCTAGTTGACTAATCAGAATAGCTGTCATGTTTTCGAGCGTTTCAGCACGACAAAGAAGTTCAAACTGCTCAGAAAGCAGTATTTCGGTATCTGCATTTAATTCGTAAGTTCTTTTAAGAAGGTTGCACGCCTCTTGTTTGACTTGTTCTGGATTTAATGCTCCGCTTTTCCAGCGATCAAAAGCAATTTCAATCGCAGAGGAAACAGGGTCTCCATTGCGGATCATATCAAAGAAAGGCTTCCATTCATCTTGTTGTTTTTTGATAATTACAGTATTCTTCGTGGAATAATCGGATGAATGGATAGAATAAAGGCTGCCTAATCCTTCAAAAAAGCGTCTTTGGCAGACTGAATGGCTTTTTGAAAATCCTTCAAGAATATGGCTTGCTTCCCTTTCTGTCACAAAGCCTCCAGACATGGAAATTTTCCATGTCTTTTCTATTAATTGTTTCCACTCGAGAAAGAGGTGCTGTGCATTTCCGTCGCTGTTAGGCATGATAAAAAACAGGCCGCTTTCAGACACTAGCAATGCGACTCCTTCTTCCATTTGTTCATAAAACATTTTTTGCAATTCCTCTAAAAGGAACTGTACATAGAGATAGCCATGATTTTCTCTCCATTCCTCTGCGCCATCGAGAATAAGATAAACACAAGAATATTGCTGTTCCAGCCATGCTGGGGCCCAACTTGTATCAGAGGAGGAAATCTTCTCTTGAACAATCAATCTTTTAATCTCTTGTTCGACTCTTTTGCGGTTTAGATAGATTGCGTCTTGCTGGTAATGAATGAGTTCAGAATTCTTTTTTCGTTCTTCCTCCAAAGAGGAAATACACTTCCGCAGAACGGTAATAAGATCATCTTTTTTAAGTGTTAATTTTAACAAATAATCAACAGCACCAAGTTTAAGTCCTTCTTTTACGTATTCGAAGTCACTGTAGTTGCTGATTAGGATCACCTTTAGCCAAGGATAAAGCTCCATTGCTTGCTTCATAAGTTCAATCCCATTCATTAATGGCATTTTGATATCCGTTATGAGAATATCGAATGAATTTTTTTTAAGAGCATCAAGTGCTTCTAAGCCATTTGCGTAGTTGTCATCAACTGTTAAGCCTTCTTTTTCCCATTCAATAAAAGAAGAGATTCCTTTACGGATAACAGGCTCGTCATCTACAATAAGAATTTTATACATGTTATTCCCCCTGCTCTGCTAATTTTTTTAACAGGATTCGAATTGTTGTTCCTTGTTTTGGACAGCTTGAAATAGCCCAATCCCAATTATCTGGATAATATAGTCGGAGCGTATCAAAAATATGGCGCAGCCCGATTCCAACTTTTCCTTTTTCTAAAGCAGTCTTTGGGTTATTCAATTCCTGCAGCTTATCTTTATTGATTCCTAGCCCGTTATCGGTTATAAGCAATTCTAATCCATCAACATGATAGGAACGAATCAAAATGGTGATTTCTCCATCTATATTTTTTGGCACTATGCCATGAAAGATGGAATTTTCCACTATAGGCTGCAGAAGCATTCGGGGGATAGGAGTCTGTTCTATTCCCGCTTCCAAATGCAGTTGAAGGTGAAAGTTTTTTTCATAGCGAAGCTCCAATATAACCAAATACTTTTGGATAATATTCAGTTCCTCTTCTACAGTTATAATACTTCCGCTTTTCCCCATATTCGCTTCTAATAGATGAGTTAATGCTGATAATACTAAAGAAGCACGGTCGTTTTGTTTCGAATCGATAAGCCAACGGAGAGTGCTGAGTGTATTAAATAGAAAGTGAGGGTTGATTCGATGCATAACTGCTCGAAGTTCCGCATGATATTTTTCACTTTGCTCCATTTCCACCTGCTGCATTAAATTTTCAATCTCATAAAGCATTTTGTTAAATTGTTCCCCTAAAAAGCCAATTTCATCAGAAGATTGGACATCTGTTCTTACTTTTAAGTCTCCTTGCTGCACGCTCATCATTTTTTTTGTTAGCTGTTTTACTGGTTTTGTCACCCTTGCTGCAAAGAAAAGTCCAATACAGAATGCAAGTAAGGAAAAAATAGCAGAGTAGAATAAAATCCGATTTTGCAGACTGTCCAACTGTCCGCTGATTTCATTCACGGGAACGGTACCTACAAGCATCCAGCCATTGCTGAGAAGCTGTTTGACACCATAGTAGGGAACACCATTTATTTTAAATTCAAATTCTTCAGCATCCTTTTGCACTACATACCTATATAAATCAGGGTTATCCACCTTTTTGTTGATTAAATGAAGATTAGAATCTATCATGATTCTTCCCTCCGTATCAACAACGAAAAACGTTCCTGTTTTGCCGAGTTTCAATTGGCCAATCGTTTTGAGAATCGTTCTCCCATCCAAGTGAACTTGAACAAACCCGATATTTTTCATGGAATCAAAATTTTTAAGCACCCTGCTGACGGGAAGAACTAAATCGGTATTTATACCACCGCCGTCGAAAGGATCATACTGAATTCCTTGCCAAACCAATGCACCATCCTTTTGTTTGGCTTCTTTGATCCAGCTTTGGTTATAGAGTTGTATTCTTTTTAGGTTTTTTTCAGAAAAAGTACCGCTTCCCCAACCATTTCCCTTCTCGTTTAATACATAAACAATTTTGACAAAGGAGTTGGAGTAAACATAATTATTTAAGAGCGAATTTATATAATTGGAATTCTTCCTCTGTTCGGATGCTGAAGTATACTTCAATTGTAAAGCGGCATCCTGAATATTTGGATCACTGCTGATAAAATCAGAGGAATCCATGCCAACGTTTAAAATGGAAGAGAGAGAATCTGCTGTTTGTTTAGCAATTTGTATGGTCGATATCCGCACATTATTCTTCAATATGGAATTAGACTCCAAGTAGAAAGACAAACAAGTAAACAGTGTCGGAATTAAAAATGCAAGCAGAAAGGCAACGATAATCTTAGATGAAAAGCTTTTTCGCCATAAAAGTTGTTTTACCATAAAACCCCGCCTTTCATATCTTCCTTTTTTTATTGTAATGGTCAAAAGGGCATTTGACCAATTAAGTTTTGTAGAAAATATGTCTGTCTATCCTATTATTTAAAATTAACATATCATTTTTTTTTCAACTATATGTCAAAGTGTTCTATTTTGAACAAAAAGAGAAAAATAGAACACTGATAATGGAACATAAAATCGAATGATAAAAACCCATTATTTTTAATTTAATACTTAATATGGTAATTTTACTTTTTATAAGTGTATTATTTTTAGGGAAACACGAGAAGAAAAATGGTGACAATTCAAACGAATATAAACAAAGAGCAAAGTCCTATAGTACTCTCGGTCTATGTTTTTCTGAAATTATCCTTTCTATTTATTAAAAACTAGACGTGATCTGCCACATGGAAATGGATTAACAAAAACAAGGCGCAATCAATGTCTATGTTGTTTTTTGATGCTTTTATTTAAAACTACTTTTTTAGCATTTTTTGATGTAAAAGTGCATTCAAATATTCGTAGGAGTTTTTCCCGATTGTTACGGGCTCCATTAATTGCTAATTTAAGAGCAAGCCAAGGTAACCGGTTCCCTTTGGAGTTTTTTTATTATATTTCGTTGGAGGTAAATGTCATTGTCCATTCTAAAACCAAAAATTAAAGTTATCGCTTCTCTGTCACTTGCTTTAATCATGGGGTTATCGACTGTAATATCACCAGCTTCCGCTGCACAGCCGGAGCCAGATACACCTTTAAATAAGAATAATTTACAAAAACTTTCTGTGAATGATACAGAAAAAATCAAAGACGGTGTTAAATTTGATCTAGGAAACTATGATGGTTATATCCATATGTTATCTGAGGATATGATCAAAGTTTCTATTCTTCCTGAAGGTACGCAAGAAAAAGACTCACCAGCCATTCAGAAGAAAGATTGGAAGACTCCTAAGTTTACAGCTGCAGAAAAGGACGGGAAGTACACACTGAAGTCAAGCGAAATCACAGTGGTTGTAAACGAACAGTCTTTTGGCATTAAGGTCCTAGATAAAAAGGGACAAGTTATCAATGAAGACTACTTAAATAATGAGGCAACAGCCGGTTACGAGAACGGAAAGCCGTACGTTTTCAAAAAAACATCCAAAGATGAGAATTTTTATGGATTCGGCGAACAAACAGGCAGCACATTCAATAAACGCGGAAAGAGTTTAGGAATGTGGAACTCGGACTCATATGGATATAACAATAGTACAAAATATGTTTATACTTCCATCCCTTTCTTTATGGGTCTAAAAGATGGAAAAGCATATGGTATTTTGTTCGATAACTCTTATCGTTCTTACTACGAAATGGCGAGCGAATCAGATGATTACTACTATTTTTACGCAAATGGCGGTCCATTAACGTACTACTTTATGAACGGTCCTGATATTTCTCACGTGTTGGATCAATACACAGAGTTAACAGGTAAAATCAATCTGCCTCCGGAATGGGCGTTAGGTCTTCAACAAAGTGCATGGGCTTATACACCTGAACAGCTTACCAGCATTGCTAAAACGTATCGTGATAAAAAAATTCCGCTCGATACACTGAACTTTGATATTGATTATATGAATGGCTATAGAGTCTTTACGTGGAACGACCCGTTCAAAAATGCTTTTGATCAAATTGAAAATATGGGAGGTTTTCACACCGTAGCTATCAATGATCCGGGAGTGAAACAAGATGATCAATATTCCATTTACAATGAAGGAACAGCAAAAGATTTCTGGGTGAAAAAAGCAGATGGAACACCTTATATCGGTCCTGTTTGGCCAGGAAATTCAGCATTTCCTAATTTTCTAAAAAGCGATGTACGCAACTGGTGGGCTGGACATACTGCATCCTCTCTTCTCGACAAAGGTGTCGATGGGATTTGGAACGACATGAATGAACCTGCCGTATTTAATGATGGGGATGGATTCTTCCATACATTGCCGCTCGATTCTTATGGGGAAGATGATCAAGGGAATAAAGTGCTTCATACAGAATTCCATAATTTATACGGACACTTGGAAAACGAAGCGACATATAACGCATGGAAGCTTAGCAAGCCAAATGAAAGACCGTTTATCCTTACTCGCGATATGTTTGCTGGTACTCAGCGCTATGCTGCTGTATGGACAGGGGATAGTTTAAGCACGTGGGAACATTTGCAAATGTCTGTACCGATGAATATGAATCTTGGTCTATCAGGAGCAGCATTTGTCGGAAATGATATCGGCGGATTTGGCGGCAAGGCAAATCCTGAACTATTTGCACGCTGGATTGAGCTCGGTTCATTCTTGCCATTTGCTCGTGTTCACTACGATCAATGGAGTGATCGAAGCTATCATCAGGAACCTTGGTCATTCGGTGAAGATGTTGAAAAGATCAGCAAAAAATATATTGAAATGCGCTATCAGTTGCTACCTTACCTGTACAATGCCTTTAATGACGCTGCAAAAACTGGGAAACCTGTTCAACAGCCACTTGTTTATCAGTTCCAAAAGGATAAAGGCACGTATAATATCGATGATCAGTTTATGTTTGGCGATTCAATGATGATTGCTCCAGTTGTCGCTGAGGGTAAAACATCCCGCGATGTATACCTGCCTCAAGGTGAAACTTGGGTGAACTTCTGGGATCACAAAGAATATCAGGGCGGACAAACAATCAATATCAATGCTCCTTTAGACTATATGCCGATTTTTGTGAAAAAGGACTCGATTATTCCGACTCGTGAAATACAGCAGCACACTGGTGAGAACGAGTTAACAAATCTTACGCTTGATACTTATTTAGATAATGAAGCAACTTATAGTTTCTATGAAGATGATGGTAAAACGCTTGACGAAAATAACGGCGAGTTTAATGTGACTGACTTCTATGTAGCTAAAAAAGGAAATCACATTGAATTTAAACAAAACAAAAAGGTTCAAAATTACGATTCAGCACTTCAATCGTATACATTGAAATTAAATCAAGCAGAAGAACCAAAGAAAATCAAAGCTAAAAATCAAGACTATACGAAAGCAGACAGTCTGGATTCATTAAAAGAAAACAGCTACTATTTCGATCATGACGCTTCAGTACTTTATGTAAAAATACCAGCTGACTTGTCAGGAAAACTACAAATTCAATAAGATTAGAGGAATGTGAACATGAAAAAACCGCTCTCTCTAATATTGACAGCGAGTTTATTATTCAGCGCTGCGCCTGCAGTGCTGGCAAAAGATCAGCCATCTGCTGGTGCAAACGATAATCTTGGTGTCTATTATGAACTATTTGTCAACTCTTTCTATGATTCAAATGAAGATGGTCATGGCGACCTTAATGGGGTAACTCATAAGCTGGATTATTTAAACGACGGAAATAGTCATACGAAAAAAGATTTAGGTGTTGACGCTGTTTGGCTAATGCCGATCTACCCATCGCCAACTTACCATAAGTATGATGCGACAGATTTCTATAATGTCGATCCGCAATATGGAACGCTTGAAGACTTCCGTCATATGGCCGATGAAGCACATAAGCGTGGACTTAAAATCATCCTGGATCTTGCGCTGAATCATTCGAGCAGCAAGCATCCTTGGTTCCAGGAAGCAATGAAAGACAAGAACAGCCCATATAGAAATTATTATATTTGGGCGGACAAAGATACGGATATAAACGAAAAAGGACCTTGGGGTCAACAGGTTTGGCAGGAAAGTTATCCCGGTTCAGGAGACTATTATTATGCCGTATTTGATAAAGCAATGCCAGACCTGAACTACGATAATCCAAAAGTGCGTGAAGAAGCCATCAATATTGGACAGTTTTGGCTGAAACAAGGTGCTGATGGATTCCGACTGGATGCGGCCATGCATATTTATACAGGCGAGACGGATAAAAACGTTGCCTTATTAAAAGAGTTCAGTCAAGGGTTAAAACAAGTGAAACCGGATGCTTATTTGGTCGGAGAAGTTTGGGATCGTCCAAATAATATCGCACCATACTATCAGGCACTGGACTCCAATTTCAATTTTGACCTTGCGGGAAAAATTGTAGATTCCGTGAAATCCGGTGTAGATAATGGACTAGTTTCCTTTGAAGCGAACACCCTTGATCTCTATCAAAGTTTTAGTACATCAGTGATTGATGCACCGTTTTTAACCAACCATGACCAAGCACGGACCATGTCGGTGCTGAACGGAGACATGGATAAAGCGAAAATGGCAGCATCAATACTCCTGACAATGCCAGGTAATCCGTACATTTACTATGGGGAAGAAATCGGTATGCTTGGTGAGGGGCCGGATGAATATAAACGTGAACCGTTCCGCTGGTATCAAGGGGATGGCGAAGGCCAAACAACTTGGGAAGCACCGCGTTATAACGTGGGAACCACTGCTGTTTCTGTTGAATCAGAAGATAAAGACAAGGATTCTTTACTTAATCATTATCGAGATTTGATTCATGTTCGTGAATCCTCTCTAGCTTTAACGAAAGGGGATCTTAACGAAGTAAAAACCGGCGACAGCAGGGTGATAAGTTATACCAGAAATTATCAGGAAGATTCCGTGCTCGTTTTGCACAATCTGTCGAAGGAAACAGTCACAGTAACCATAACTGATCCAACAGTCAAAGGCAACAAACGATTATTTTCTAACGGTGGAAAAACTAAGGTGAAGCGTGTTGACGGGAATATTCAAATCACCCTCCCAGCCTCATCGACCATTATTTTAAAGTAATTTTTAAGGACTTCTTACTGGATGGAAGAAAATGAAGAAGGGACTAACCAACATGTTAGTTCCTTCTTTAATTTAAACGGTGAAATGGACGAACAAACTTTTGATTTCCAAATCCAATGAAATGAGGGAGAATATTGAAAAAGATACATAAAATAACGGCAGGCATACTAGCTTTATCATTGCTGGCTCTTCCATGTGTACAACCTGGACAGGCCACATTGGCTGCAGCAAAACATGTACAAACAAAAATAGATAATCAACAAAAGGGAAAAAACGTTCAATCAGCATGGGATAAAAGTTCATTGTCTTTTATAACAACAGGTACAACGTCGAATGGTATTTCTGCTACCATTAAAAATGGTCAGGATTCAAGAGCAATGCAGGGAGAAGTTGTGTATGAGGTTTACTGGTCGGAAGATGGAAATCCTAAAGATGGAACAGTTATTGCGTCAGGAGAGGTTAAAGCGTTAGCACCTGGTGAAACTCAAGTTTTAACCTATCACTCTGATAAGATGGCAGAAGGAAATTATATGTTTAAAGCCTACCAGCGTCTAGATCATCCAGGAACAGGAGTATTGTGGAGTGAATCCATAAAAGTTAATGAAATTTCAAAATCAAATGAGCAGATTGAACCACAGCGTCCGTTAGACCAGTTCTTTCAATCCAGCGTAAATGGTGGAGAAGCAACTTTTACCGTACCTGAAGGGATGAAGCCGGTTGAGATTAGTTTTACAAGCTATTCTTATCCGGAAGGAACAGGACCTCAAGACTACAGCAAACCATATGAGGTGCAGACTCCATACGACAATGTTACAAAAGTATATGGACCAGGTACATATACAGTAGATGTGAATCTACCAAACGGGTACTTTCAGACAGATTTGTATTTAGGATCCGAGATTAAAACGTTAACAGATAGCGGGCATCCAATGGATAAAATAATTGATGCAGATTCTGGATTAAATTGACGAAGGTCCTTCTGAACAGGAAAAGAAAGAACTGATTGGATTTGAACAAATCAGTTCCATAAAAGTAGAAAGTAGTTATTTATAGATTTCATACTATTCTTTTTGGTAGGCTGTTTTCTATAAGTTTGTTGTTTTTGAATAAAATAGTAAACATCGCTGAAGCACTGAGCAGTCTGAATACACGTAGACTCCTGCGGGAAAAGCGAGACCCCACAGAAGCATAGCGACGAGGAGGCTCGGCACTCGTCCGCGGAAAGCAAAGTGTATTCAGGCTGCGCGTTTAAAAGCAACAATCTATACGAAAACAGCCTTGGCCTACAATTAAAATAGTCGTATTTCTTATACATAAGTAACAATAAGTGTTCATTTCTTACGTACTTTATGCTGAAAAAACCTAGCCGCTAAACCGTATAAAATCCCGCCCAAAAAGAAATATCATCTATTGCCCGGCTTGACCAAAGCGTGTATGTTGTTATATGTTCATCTCCAGTAGTTTGCTCATAAGTTAATCCGGTGAGACCAGTTGGCAGCAAACCTAATGATCGAGACAGATCATCAACCATCCCAGCTAGTCCTCTCAGAACCAAAATCACACATCCAAGCCAACAGGCTATAAGTATAATTTTGCGCGGGATAAACCTTCCCCAGAACTGAATCGTTGCAAGGGGAACAATGGTACCTGCAATAAACATGATAATAACAATATAAAAATAAATCCATTGTGAAAGAGTCGTAGGTGGTGGAGGAATCGAATCAGATGCATCACCTAAGCCAAAGCGCCCGCCATAGTACCAATAAATATGGAATAAAATAAATACGGTCACCCAAATAAATGATGCGTATCCAGCCCAAACAACTCTTTTTGATCTCTCATCAAATATTTCTCGAGTTCCTTGTTTCTTTAAGATCAATTATAAACAACTCCTCTCAGAGTGAAATGTTCAAATTCGAAATCGATTGGGACGCTAGATAGTGTTTCACTGATTGTTTAATATAGGTTTGTGATGCAACAAAGCATAACTTCTTCAGTATAATAACGTTGCCATCAGTACGGCCGGATGTCGGTAATAGCCCAATCTTATCGTAGTGCAGAAGTGTTCGTACAGTTACGCCAGTTGTGGCCAGTTCGCCGATCAAATAAGGCTTATTTGTACCTTCTATGACTCCCACTTCCTATTAACCATTGTATTTTATTACGTAAAGTAACGAGCAAGAGAAATTCAGTACAATGGCTTGATTATAGCGGGATCGCTTTGCTATATACCTTCTTTGATGATATAAAGATACAATATATGGATTGGGATAAGGAACAATATTACAAGCTCAGCCCGTGGATTATTTCTCTAGTAAACGTCATTCAAACAATACCGGCGTTAGCGATGCTAGCTGTTCTTATGCTTGTTATGGGGCTGGGAACAAACACTGTCGTCGTATCTTTATTTTTACACTCTTTACTTCCTATTATAAAAAACACTTATACTGGAATTATGGGCGTTGACCATACGCTTTTAGAGGCAGGACATGCGATGGGAATGACGCGTATGCAGATCCTTCGAATGGTCGAGCTGCCATTGTCCCTTTCCGTTATCATGGCAGGGCTGCGCACAGCTTTAGTCATTGTAATTGGCATCGCTACGATTGGAACATTTATCGGAGCAGGCGGTCAAGGGTCTATTATTGTCCGTGGAACAAATGCTTCTGATGGTGCAGGAATCATCCTTGCAGGAGCAATTCCTACAGCTTTAATGGCAGTTGTTGCTGACTTATTAATGGGATGGTTAGAGCGGGTGTTGTCACCAGCTAATAGTAGACAGATGCGTTAAAAATAAAGAATGATCGAATATACTTTTAAAGAGGGGTTACTTCTAATAATAAGTAGTTCAGTTATCTTGGAGAAATGTATGAAATAACATACCAATTAGCAGACCAAATCACATAGTTGATTTGGTCTTTTTTTCACCTTTTATCTCAACGATTATTAGATTTTAACATTAGAAATCGCAGGGCAAATCCCAATAAAATTCACATAATGACAATAGCTGTTGTCAATGCGAGAATTATGATGTTAAAAGGTGTGCTATTTACTATGTTAATTCTTATGCGTACAAATGGTAATTGTAATTTTATGTTAAAATAAATGAAGTGTTTGTGAAAATATATCATTATTATGGGCTGGAAGCCTTAAAGAAAAGCTATTCAAGTTTCTCGCTTGAAGATAAACTAAACATAATCAATTATATGAACAAGAATGGGCTGTCTCCTTTAGAAACTGCAGTGCAGTTTTATTTATCTTCTCCAGGCATGATTCGAAAATGGCGAAGTAGTTTTAGGAACGATGGTATAGACGCCGGAGATGGGGGGGATAAAAATATGGAAGCAGTAATAGATCAAAGGAAATGGCATTGGTTGGACTATTTTCTATTCCTCATTCGTACGATATGGATTACTTTTAATGGCTACTCGATATTCGTTAGTACGACAGGTTCGGAAAAGTGGTTTTTACTTTTATGGGCTAGTTGTTCTTATATAATACCCCAACTATTTTATCGGCCTGGGCTTATAAAATTCCAATATTATTTAATTGCCGAGGTGTTGTTAACGGGTTCTTTGTTTATTTACTTATCGAGTCAATATGAAATATCAGAGACTTACGATTTTTTATTCGTACCTATCCTTACTATTGCTTATGCTTGTCAAGTTAAGCCGTTAATTTGGTTAGGACCTTTCTTATACATCTCAATTTTTTTAGCTGGTACATGGGTCGGCAATTTCTTTACTGATAAGGATATCTTTGCACCCATTGTTGACACAACTATTTTTTATGGTATTGGGTTATGTTTAGGAAGGATGACCATTGTCAATAACGCTAATAAAGAGTTAATTGCCTCTATTGAGGAAAAAAACAGGGATTTGGAATATTACTCAAAAAAGATTGAGGAACTGACAATTAAGGAAGAACGAAATAGAGTTTCACAAGATTTGCATGATACAGTTGGCCATATTTTCACATCGGTCATAACAAGTTTAGATGCCCTTCCTTTTCTATATCAGGCAGATAAAAAAGAAGCAGAAAAAAGTATAAAAGAGATTTCAGATTTAGCACGAAATGGATTGAACGATGTGAGAAAAACAATTCACCAGATGTCGCCAACGAATGATCAAACGCTTGTTGAATCGGTGAAAGAATTGATTGTTGATTTTATGAAACATACATCAACAGATATAAAACTGAATGTCGAAGGGGAAGCGACCAAAGTCGGTGAAAGGATAAAGTTTGCCATTATTCGTTGTATACAAGAAGGACTTACAAATGCGAAAAGACATGGTAAGGCAACTTTTATTAAAGTAAATATTTCATTTAAACAAGAAGAATTGATTGTTCTTATTGAAGATAATGGAAATGGGTGTAATGAATTAAATTTAGGGTTTGGTTTACGCTCAATGAAAGATCGAATATCGGCATTAGCGGGTACAGTTAACTTTTATTCTAAATTGAATAATGGTATGAGGATAACGTGTAACATACCTCTATGGCAAAGGAAGTGTAAGTATAATGATTAAAGCGGCAATAGTTGAAGATCAAGAGATTTTAAGAAAAAGCTTAAAAATTGTGATTGAAAGTATTTCTGATATTGAGATTGTTGGAACTGCGGAAAATGGAGAAAAGGCAATTGCTTTATGCGAAAGGGAAAACCTTGATATTCTTTTAATGGATATTCAAATGCCGGTGATGGATGGTGTAAAGGCGACAGGTGAAATTAAAAAACGTTGGCCCAATATAAAAGTTATAATACTTACTACTTTTCAAGATGTTACACATGTTTTGAATGCCTTAAATGCTGGTGCAGAGGGTTATATATTAAAGGCTGTTGATCCTGAATTTTTAGTTCAGGGAATTAAAATGGTGTATCACGGAGGTTCCCTCATTCCTCAACAATTAGCAAAAGAGGTGTTTGGTCAGATGCAATCAAATAATAACGAACACTCGGAACAACTTGACCATAACTCTATGAATCATCCATATGATTTAAATAATCAAGAATTAAAAGTTTTAAACTGTTTAACTCAAGGATTATCCAATAAAGACATTTCAGAAAAGATGTTTCTTTCAGTGGGAACCGTGAAAAATTATATTTCTAGCATTTATTCGAAATTAAATGTAAAAAACAGATCTTCTGCTATTATTAAAGCAATGGAAGAGAGTCTTATAAGAAGATAAGAAACATTAAAGTAAGGGATTGTAGATAAAGTTAAATCGACTTTGTCTACAATCTTTTTTTATTGCAACGAACTGGAACGTTTTGAACTTGTTTACTCCATGGCAATTCATAAGGTCCATTATTCACAAAATTTCACGGTGGATCGTTTTTTAGATTTTCGCTATAAAAGAAGGCATCAATAAGTTTTCAATAGCCACTTATTTTAAAAGAAGTAATATATTTAGCCAATGGTCATAATTTGTCGTTTTTTTTATAGTTATGACTTATTAATGACTTACGGCACTACAGTATATTACCTTTTATTTGTAGAGTAGAAGTATGAAATATGAAATGAAATTTAGAAAGGAAGTAAAAAAATACATGCTCAAATCTATTGCAACTTGTAAACTGTACCTGTCTTAAAGTAAATAATGCAGTGTTTATTTTTGATAAAGTTGGAGAAGACGTAAAAAAAGATACATTAAAAGGAAATGGTAGTAGCGAAGGTGGAACATTATTAAATAAAGATACAACAATTAAACTTACTGTAAAATGGGGAGAAAATGAAGAA
Organism: Niallia yueguangensis; assembly: GCF_052663115.1. NCBI lineage: Bacteria > Bacillati > Bacillota > Bacilli > Caryophanales > Bacillaceae > Niallia > Niallia yueguangensis. The sequence goes on along the minus strand of NZ_JBQTCX010000012.1, from coordinate 48,117 downwards.
CATATGGAATTAAAAAATAAATAATATTCTAATTTTCTTTTTCAAGAAATGGGTACTTTAGTGCAAAAAGGATTTCAAAAATAATCAATATCCATCACATTAAATAAGAGCATGTTTTAATCAATTATATATTTGAATTGCATTAAGCAGAAAGGATTTAAGGGAATTAGATGAAAAAAATAAAGAAAATAATAAAATGTATCGGAGTAATTATTATAATATTACTAATCATAGCACTTTTTTTCCCTACATGGACTCCACATATAAAAGGTGATAACAGTATAAGTGCATTAGAACAAGTAGAGATAAATGGAAGTAGTCATGAAATTATGATACGCGGCAAAGATAAGGATAATCCAGTTATTATTTTTGTACATGGAGGACCTGGATGTCCGGAAATACCATATGCTGATAAATACCAAAACTTATTAGAAACTAATTTTACGGTTGTTAATTATGATCAAAGAGCTAGTGGGAAATCATATCATTTTTTTGAAGACTATTCTAATCTTACATCAGATTTACTGGTGAATGACTTATTGGCTATGACGGATTATATATCAAAACGTTTTGGAAAAGAAAAGGTAATACTAATTGGTCATTCTTATGGTACATATATTGCAACTCAAGCTGCCTATAAAGCCCCTGAAAAATATGAAGCATATATTGGTATTGGACAGATGAGTGATACAGTAGAAAGCGAAACTGACAGTTTGAACTATTCTATTAATCAGGCTCAAAAGGCTGGCAATAAGGATGATGTATTGTATTTACAAGGTTTAACTGAAAAAATCAAAAATGGTGATACGTTTACCCCACGAAATTATGTTATGAAATATGGTGGGGCTTCAAGACTTATTGATAACCCAGATGGTGATAACATAGGTATTTTATTCAGTAGCGAGTATAATTTATTGGATGTAATCCGTTATAACTATGGGTTAGCCTATTCTCAACAGATTTTGTTAAATGAAGTATTAAAAAATCCATTACCTAATATAGTAACAAAACTTAAATTACCATGCTATTTTGTAATGGGTAAATATGACTACATGACTTCCTCTAATGCAGCAAAAAAATATTTTGATATGATTGAAGCCAAACAAAAAGAATTTATTTCTTTTGAGCAATCAGCCCATTATCCACAATTTGAAGAGAAGGAAAAATTTTATGAATGGATGTCCGATACATTCACAAAATAGATACAATTGAGTTAATCTCAATCCAGTAAAATTAAGGACTGTTGGTTAACTGCCCGCAGCCACCTTCGATGTCGGTTATCTAGCCAGTGGCAACTGATTAACGGTCACCCTCATTGCCACGGGCATTTAAAGACGTCTGTTTAACTGTCGAGAAAATCTATTAGAAAATCCTTTATTAGTTCCTTCCATTTCGACAATTCTATCTTCTAATTGGGCTTAATACTGGGCATTCACTTTCTTACTGTTCATTCATTACTCGATGAATATGGGATGCCCCCACAATTTTATTTCCTTGAATAAAGGCATCTATCAGACTTTGACTACAGAGCGTATTGATTTTTCTTGGCTCTCCTTGACTGAAGTTATAAATGACTTGAACGGCTTCTTTTGAAAAGATTTCATGAGGTGTTTCGACCATCTTTAACGGGTGGCGTATATAATCATTCGTTTCCTTCTCTGTTAAACTACTCATTTGATATCGCATTTGAATACGCTGGTCAATCGCCTCTAGCTCTTTCACTTTTAATAGGTTGCGTAGGCTAGGTTGTCCTACTACAACAAGGGAAATAGGAGACATGGAGTCTTCTTTAAAATTTAGAATGAAGCGCAGTTCCTGCGGAAAAGTGATGAGCTTCATCTAGAATAATAACGACAAGTTTTTTCTCATTCTCAAAAATATCAAGCATTAAACATTGATATTGGCGCTTTACACTTTCTTTATAAACATCAATATAAGCCTTGATTGTCTTTTATGAATTCATTAGGTCTTAGTGCAATTTATCCAATGAATTATTGTCCAGGGCTGTCCTTAAGCCCAGTTTTTTCTTATTCAACGGGTGCTTTAGTGCAACAAGGATTTCAAAAATGATCAATCTTTTTCATAAAGAAGCTTATTCATCACATTAATTAAAAGCATGTTTTGATCAATCTTTTTTTCAAAACATGTTTTTTTATTTGCACTTATATCAATATTAGCCTTAATTAAATCAAACTTTATTTCAAATCAACCCGTTTTTTTATAAGTAATGTTTCAATTATTACAAAAAACTTTTCGATCATTTTCCCTTTGAAAAGACAAAAAGCGACAACGTTTACAAAGAACACACTAGAATTTCGACAAAAAATGCTATTTGCTGAAAATTAAGAAAAATCTTGAAAATCCTGTTTTTTTTTAAAACTGTGTTATGGTTTTTTTGTGGTTACAAAAATTATTTTAGGGGGGTTATATCTTGAAAACAAGAAAGAAAGTAAGTACATTTTTAGGAACGTTGGCATTAGTTGGAGCTTTATCATTCGGAATAGTGGATAGTGCAAGTGCATATTCTGATCAGACAACTGTGCCTATTCCTGAACTATCAGGTAACTCTATACAATCTAATGCTTGGATGAGTAATACTGCTTTTTATCAAAAGCAAAGTTATCAAGTAAGTGCAAAGTTCTTAGGTTATAATCCACCTAATGCGGATTGGGTTAAAACCGCATGGACTATTAAGGCAAACGGATTAGGTGTTTCTATTGGCGGTGTTAGTGGTGGTACTGCCAATGATAACACTCTAACCGGAACTTGGACGAACTACAATACTTGGATCTCTGATTATTCAGGATCTTATTCTATTTCTGGAGTGCCAATCAGTGGTGGTGCTGATAACACTGCATCCTTCCTTGCTCGTGGTGTAAAACGTTCAGCATCCGCTTCAATTTTCCGCTGGTATTAAAATTAAATTAAACATGTTGTAACCACATACATAGAAAGTGAATATACTTAGTATTCACTTTCTAAATTATATTATACAATTAAATGGAGATAATAATGAGATATAAAATACCTAAAATTATAATTCTTTTTATTATAATATTAATTTTATCATTATACTTTACATTATATAAAATGCCTAAAAAGGAAGAGAGTATTCCATTGACTGATGATTTATTCTCGAAATTGGAAATGCAACAAAAGGCTAGTGCAACTATGTTAGAAAGAAGTTGGGGAAATGAAACGTTATTTAGACCTATAAACGCTATAGATGGATCTAAGGATGAGTATGTTACTTATTACGTTTACCAAACCGCATCACTTTTAGGTCATTCTCCTAATAAAAATTATTGTCAAACTCTCCTTCAAATGCTTCATAAAGATTCGTTTCCTAAAGAACAAGAAAATTTAATATTTTCAGGAATTGAGAGAGTTTTCAGAGCACAGAAATCTATGGAACTATGTCAAGAGAACGCAGCTCTATTACTAAGGAAGCACATAAAATATTTACTTAATACCACATATAATGAACAAGGATTTTTTCTTTCAGAAGAATTTAAAAAATTTAAAAATAAGCCTGAATATATGGATGTAAAGATACAACAAACTTACATGATGTTATATTTAGCATCTAACTATGGTTTTTTAGAAGATATAGACACAAAGAAAATAAAATACTGGATTGATACAATCATCCTAGAGGATTTTTATAGAATAGATACTGTAATAAAAATAAATAAAATGTTGGGTTATGAAACAGAATTTGAAATTGATAATAATAAAGTTTATCAGTTAGTAAACCTTAAGAGTTATAATTTTAATGATCTTTTGGAACTAAATAGTCTTACAAATATTAATAAGTTTCAAAATAATTTTAAACTTGAAAACAAGACAATATCAATTATCTTAAACAAGCTTGATAATTATCATTTTGGATTATCTGATATTCAAAGCGAATATTATAAATTAAACATTTTATCAAACTTAAATAAATCTATTAAGAAACAGGAAAAACAACTTTTATTAAGAGATTTTTCTGCATATGTATACAAAGATGGAATGTTTCCAACTATTAGTTCATTTAATAATCCTTTTAGCCCTACCTTTATTGGAAGAGATTCAGTTGAATATTCTAAATATAAAACTACTAAATACGATAAAACTATTTTTAAACATATTAAACAGGTTGATATATCTGAATTAATTAAACTAGACTCGCTTGAAGTATTTAGCTTTGTTTCACTTTTAAAATTAATAGATGGGGAAGAAATAGAGGAAAATAAAAAAGAAGAATTAAAAAAAGCTTTGCTTAAAAAAGTAAAAGAACCAATCGTTCGTTCTAATATCATGAGCTGGAGTTTTTATACGAGATCTCTACAAATATTAGAAGGTGATATTTCTAAAGACATGCTACCAAAAAACACAGAAGATATATTAAATCAAATCGTTATTTCTCAAAAAAGTTATTTTGAGAGTAATGATAATATTTCAACTTTAGTATTTTTAGATACCTTAGCAAGAACAGGGGTGTATCTAAATAAAATAAAAAAAACTGAACCCTTTATAAATAAAGTGAATATTGATATCAATTCTGATATTGCAGCTTACCTAATTTATTATAAAACCTCTTTACTTGAAGAATTAGATTTACCCTATGATAAAAATAAAATAGCAAATCATGTAAAAAATCTTTTCAAAAATCATGGATATGCATTAAATAATAAAGAGAGTTTTCCTGATATCTATTCTACCTACTTTATGATGAATACCAACAAGCTACTTATGGAGGATGTACAATGAGCAATGAGAACTTATTACGATTAGTTAATGTTGGGAAAAGTTTTCAAATGAAAAATGAGACTCTTCAAATCTTAAAAAATATTAACATTACGGTAAAGCAAGGTGAAATGAATATTATAATGGGACCCTCTGGATCAGGTAAAAGTACATTATTAAATCTAATTGGTCTACTTGATAAGCCCACAGATGGAGAAATTTACTTAAATTCTTGTCAAACAAACAACTTAATTGAAAAAGAGAGATCCAAGTTACGAGCTGAAACCATAGGGTTTGTTTTCCAGGATTTTAATTTGTTTCCTAATTTAAATACTTTAGAAAATGTAACTTTACCATTACTTATTCATAAAAATATTAGTAAAAAAGAGCGAGAAGACAGAGCAAGAGAACTACTTGATATAGTAGGTCTTTCTCATAGAATAAACCATATGCCCAAATCTTTATCAGGCGGAGAGAAACAAAGGGTTTCTATCGCACGATCTCTTGCAACTAACCCGAAACTCCTTTTAGCTGATGAACCTACAGGTAATGTTGATGAAGAAAATGAAATTAATATTATTGAATTATTCCAAAAACTGTCATTGTCAGGTGTTGGTTTAATCGTTGTTACTCATAATCCTATCTATAAAGCATATGCAGATCGTTTTTACAAGATGCGATCAGGAACACTTGAGGAGGTTAAGGACAATAATGAGGCTAAGTGATTATTTTAAGTTAGGTGGGAATAATTTTTTAAGAAATGGCTTTAAAACATTATCTCCTATTATTATTATTACAATCGGCATAATTGTTTTTAATGTAGTGACTGGTTTTTTTTCAAGTATAACAACTAGTATGAACACAACTGTTATTGACAATGACAGTTTGAAATTTATAGAGGTCGTACCTACTCCAGAAAAAGAATTGACAATGGACGATTTTCACGAAATGAATAAAATTAATGGTGTAATTACTTCTTACCCGAAAGTTCAAGCATTTGTTGGTTTAGAATATGGTGTAAATAGAGTGTCAACAAACTTAGTTGGTGTTAATAATAAAGCAGTTCGATATTTCACATCAGGAAAAGATGAATCTATTAAAAACAATGAAATTATATTAAATTCAAATATTGTGGATACTCTAAAGCCTGGTGATTCGGTCAATATAAGTTATACAGTAAAAGTAAAAGAAGGGGAAGGCATTCGGAAAATAAAAAAGGGCAAGATCCTTTCATTCTTTAATCAATTTTATTTGGCTAATTACCCTGAAGACCTGTCTTTAGCTACCTTAGATTATGTTGAACAGTTAAATGCAGAATTTTTGGGTCTTTCTCTAGCTGATTATAGAAAAAATTTAGTTTACGAATTTGGAACAGTTATTGTTGATGATGTTGAAAACATTTCACATGTAGCCGAACAAATTGAAAGCCTTGGATACGATACGAGCTATGCTTTAAAATCTTCCCAATCTATTCCAATGGTGGCCAAAATTATTATTACTGTTGGGGGCGTTGTATTAGTCATATTACTATTATTTTCAGGGATTAGTATAGCATCTATAATGGGTCAATCATTACGTGGAAGGTATAAAGAAATAGGGATTATGAGGGCTGTTGGATATGAGCGCTCCCATCTGATTAAACTTTTCTCTGTGGAAGTTTTATATATTTCACTTATATCTTTTTTCGCTTCGATTACATTAAGCTTTATTATCATACAGGGATTAGAATCGTATTTAAATAAAACTAGTGGGATTAAATATATATTTTCTATTAATATGACGGGAATGCAAGTGATTGTTAGCTTCGTATTAATCATTATAGTTAGTTTCTTAGCAAGTTTTAGACCTATTATAAAAGCCTCGTCTACAGATATTACTGAAATTATACGAGGTAATGCATCATGAAAAAGAATTTTATATTTTTAACAATACTGTTCATTTTAATTTCAATAGTATTAGTATATTTATTTAAATCAGATATCGACTATAATACGAAAATTAAAAATAATGAAGGTAGCTCAATTAGTTACCTGTCGGAGGAAGATAAGGTACCGGTTCTTAAAGTCTTTAATTTTAATCAAGAGAAGCTCACTAAAAAATATAAAATTAAAAAAGAACAGGACCTTTATTCTTCGACATTTTATAGCGGTACAGAAAAGAAAACTGTAGTAATTACGCAACAATTAGAACCTTATGGATATCAGGTATTCGTTCAAACTCAAGACGAAATTAAAAAAATTGGGAATATTAAAGAAGCTGTTCATGAGGTAGTTTTTGCTGATAATTACCTCTATGCATTGGTATATTCTCCTAATTCAATAAAGGGTGTAAATTTAAAGAAATATAAAATTACAGACTTAGAGAAACCAATAAAGACTTGGAGTATAGAGGGAAATCCTGAAAGAATGCTTATTGATCAAAAATTAAATAAAATCTATATACTAACAGTTAACAACAATACCCTTTTATATTCCTTAGATTATAAAATTGATAATTTACAAAATGTAAAGTTATTAAATAGAGCATTTGACCTTAATGCGACAATAGACAATGGTCAATTATGGTTATTGCTAAGAGAAACATTGGAAAATCAGAATGATAAATCGAAGAATAAAAACAAAGAGAGTAAAATTATTCTTCAATATGATATAGAGAAACAGGAATTCATAAATAAGATTAATACGGAATATCAACCAAAATTTATGCAGCTTGATAATAACCAAATCTATATTATTTCTGGAACACCTAACTCCTCTTATTTAGAACAATATGATAAAAAAAATTTAAGCAATACTAAAAAGGAAGTAATAAAATTAAAGGCAGATAATATAAATGGTTTTATTCATAAAAAGTATATTTTCTCAAACAAAGGTGTTTATAAAATAGAAGACGGTAACGTGAAGCAAATAATAGAAGAAAACGTATCTCCCAATATAGATTTAGTAATTCATTAGATGCATTTATATTTATAAGAGAAAGGGTTGTAATTAAATGAAAAAGATATCTATTTTAATTTCGTTAGTCATCTTATTAATAACTGGATGTAATAGTAAAACCGAAATTAAGTCCATTGACAATGTTAAGTTAGAAAGTTTAATGCAATATAAAGAAACTAATCTTGGAAATAACTCTGCAGTTAGTTCAATAATTAATTCTCTTCCAGGAGGGGAAACGTATCGTGAATTTGAATTGGAAGACGGCAATTCAATAAAAGTTATTTATGGATTAAAAGATAAATCCTCTATAACCGATAAGGATCTCTCAGACTATTGGTTAAATGACGAGACTTTAAAGAAGAACTTTCTTTATAATGTTATAGCAATGTTTATTCTTATTGAAAATGCGGAGGAAATTACATTGGAGTTGGATTCTGAGAAATATTATTCTGTAACTTTTCAAAGGGATACACTTGAAAAGGGTTTGCCTGGTTTTTTTAATAAGTATAAGAATGATAAACAGCTTTGGGAAAAAGAGCTTATAGTAGAGGTGGTAAATTCTGATAAAGAAAGGGAAGCCCTTTATAAAAAGTTTCCAATACAGATGAATTCCAATTAATTTAGAAAGCCCAATCCGGTTACCCTTGAAAGAGAGTTTGTGAAGAATTGTACTGAAGCGAATGTGGGCTTTAATTCAATAAGACCGTTAATTTAAAACGCTTGGATTATATTTTTAATCCAAGCGTTTTTGTGTGTTTATTAAGCTGTTTTTTGGCTTACTATTCCTTATGATATTTAGTCTACGTTTTTACATTTTCTCCACAGTATCTGAACTATTTATCCTAATAATGTGAACGCCAGAATAAATTTTACAGTTTTCGCTAATATGAACTTTACACTTTTAGCCACATTTGTCGCCCACTTTATTTGGAGAAGCAGGTATGATAGCCTTGTAGCAACAGCCATGGTTCTTTTATTACCAAGGCTTCAAGGCTGTTTATCATACCTGTAGAGGCTCCATGTCAAGTGGGCTATGTGCAATCTAAAGTGTAAAAGGGAACTTAGCAGAAAGTGTAAAATTCGTCTTGACGGTTACAAATAATAGGGTATCTCTTCTTTATTTTAATAGAAGGAAAGTATTATTTTCTATAGAATGTACTTAAGAAAGCTCATTTAGAAAACACTAACCCCAAGATGCAAGAATTGGAAAGCAAGAGCCCGTCCCCTTGCTTTAAAAGGGAGGAAATGAAAATGAAGAATGATGGGAAAGTCTTACGAAATAGATTAGAAAAATATAAAATGGTGGCAGCGGTGAAGGACCCAAAATATATGGAGCGGGCGATAGAATATAAAGACAATTTAAGTGCTGTATTGCTAATGACAGGAACGATTTTAACGGTAAAAAGATATGTTGATTTCCTTCAGTCGCAGGGACTTCCAGTAATACTTCATGTTGATAAAATAGGTGGCTTAGAGATGGATCGCGATGGAATTGAATTTATTAAAAGAAATGTAAAACCAGCTGCTATTGTAACAACAAAAACAGGGATTATAAAAAAGGCAAAATCAAGCGGATTATATGTTATTCAGCGTGTCTTTTTAATCGATACGGATGTTTTTACGAATTTAGTAAAGGATGCTAGCAAAAATCAAATTGTTTCCGATATGATTGAAATAATGCCATGCAGAGCGCCAGATTTTTTAGAGAAATTAAAAAAGGTATCGCCAGTACCTGTTATTACAGGTGGACTATTAAATGCACCTGAACATGCAAAAGAAGCACTTAATCGTGGTGCAATGGCCGTCACGACATCGAATGTAGAAATGTGGAAGATTGATTTAAAGAATTTCTTCATGTGAATTTATAATACTTTACGTCTATTTTATATTAAATTAATAATAGTGGATTATATTGAACATGAAGTGAATAGATTAATGGTGCGAGCAGAGAGACCTCAAATCGAATGTATAGAATATATACATTTTATTTGAGGTCTCTTTCATTTTGTGCCTTAGTGAGGTGATACGTTTCATTTTTGAAACAAATAACGGGATTAATTCTCTAAAGAGAGAGGGAGCATTTAGATGTCTAAAATTATTTTAGATACAGATATAGGTACGAATGCTGATGATGCGGTTGCATTATCCTTAGCTCTTAAATCTCCAGAAATCGAGGTAGTAGGGGTAACGACAGTATATGGGGATGTCCTAGCGCGGGCTCAGGTTGCCCATCAGATTATTCAATTGGGTGGCGAGTCGCAAATACCAATATACCTAGGGATTGAAAAGCCGTTGTTGCAAAAAAGAAAAATTTATTGGACAGGCCTTGAACATGACGGAGCAGAATTAAAGGATGATTTTTGTAAATCAGAGAAACATGCAGTTGATTTCATCATCGAAACGATTATGAACAATCCTGAAGGAATTACCTTAGTGCCGATTGGACCTTTGACAAACATTGCGACAGCCCTTATTCGTGAGCCGAAAATTGCAAGTTATGTAAAAGAAATTATTCTAATGGGGGGCGTAACTCGTCTAGGGAAAAATGGGACGAAGCTTGAAACAATGGAGCATAACGTCAAGTGTGATCCAGAAGCCGCTTCTGTTGTCTTTTCATCTGGTGCTCCGATTGTCATGATCGGTCTTGATGTGACGAGGCAGTTGATCTTTTCAAAAGAGAAAAACGAGGAATTTGCCGCCTCTGGTACACCACTAGCGAACACATTAACGAAGATGATTGAAGACTATATGCATTTTATGAACAGAGATTTTTCTTATATGTGTGACCCGCTGGCCATTAGTGTATTAGTAAATCGTTCTCTTGTCCAAACGAAACAAATGAATGTACATGTTGAATATGATCATCGGGATATGTTTGGACTTACCATTGCTGAATTAAGTGAAAATGGAAATGTTCAAGTTGCGCTCGAAGTGGATTATGATGGAGTGTTTGAGTTATTAATGAACCGAGTTTTCTCGTAACAATTTTAGAAGTATAAAGGAGAGAAAAAAATGAAGGCATTATTTAAATTATTTAGTTTATTATCAATCATATTTCTTTTGACTGCATGTGCAAATGATCAAGCAGCAAGTGATTCTTCAGCAAAAAAGGATGGTAAAACGGTTATTGAGTACTGGCATGTTAATGCTGAAACACAAGGTGGAAAAACTGTCGAAGAATTAGTGAAAGAATTTAATGCACAAAGTGAGACAACAGAAGTTGTTGCGAAATTTAACCCAGATATGTACAAAGGATTAATGCAAAACTTACAAGCGGAAGCAGCTGCAGGCAAAGCACCAGCTGTCGTACAAGTTGGATGGGCTTTTTTAGATTATTTTTCTAATAATTTTCAATACACATCACCACAAACGGTAATTGATCAACATTTCTCAGAAGATAAAACATTTTTACAGGATCATTTTTTGCCAAATGTTTTAGGTTTAGCTGTAAATTCAAAAAAAGAACAAGTAGGAATTCCTTATTCTTTAAGTACACCTGTTCTTTACATTAATAAGGACATGTTAAAAGAAGCGGGATTAGATGAAAATGGTCCGCAAACATGGGAAGAAGTGAAGGAATTTGCGAAAACAATTAAAGAAAAAACAGGGAAATTCGGATTATATATACAAGAACCAGCTGATAACTGGGCTACACAAGCTTTGCTTGAAAGTAATGGGGCAAAAATGATTACAGACGGAAAGGCAACATTTGCTTCAGAAGAAGGAAAGGAAGCCTACCAATTATGGGCTGATATGATTGTGAAAGATAAATCAGCGGCTCATTTACCTTGGGATCAAGGGGTGCAAAGTTTTATTGATAAAAACGTAGCAATGGTTTATACAACGATTGCGCAGCGTTCCAATATTCAAACAAATGCAAAGTTTGATGTAACGGCTATTAAATCTCCAGTATGGGAAGGAAAAGAACCGAAACTTCCAGCAGGTGGATCTATGCTGGCTATTACGGGAAAAGATGAAGATCAACAAAAAGCAGCATGGGAGTTTATGAAATTTCTTTATAGTGTGGAATCAATGGCAAAATGGACGGAAGGAACAGGATATGTTCCGCCGCGTAAAGACGTTGCAGAAGCAGAAAATGGTTTGAAAACTTTCTTGGCTGAAAATGAAATGATGCAAGCAGCTGTAAATCAGATGGATGCTGTTGTACCTTGGACATCATTCCCAGGTGATGCAGGCTTACAAGCGGAACAACAATTATTAGATATTCGTGATCAAATTCTTGGCGGCAGTACTTCAGTAGAAGAAGGGTTGAAACCAACAGAAGAAGCAATCAACGAACTATTAAAGTAATTTAGGATATTGATGAAGGTGGCTTGCGAAAGTCATTTCAGCGTGTAGATAAAAGTGATTTTAGCAGAAACTTCAGGCTGATCGAAAATGTTTGTCGACAGCCTGAGGTGGCTTGCCAAAGCACCTTCACCATTATAGAAAGTTTGGAGGATAGAAAATGAGTTCTATCACAACAAGAACGAAAAGACTTAATAAAGAAAATTGGACCGCATATTGCTTAATATTTCCTTCCATTATTATATTTGCTTTATTTATGTTTTGGCCGTTTATATATACCATTTATTTGAGTTTTTTTGAGTGGAATATGATTAGTCCTACGAAGAAATTTGTCGGTTTTCAAAATTATATAGACGTGTTATCTGATGCTAAAACATATAAAATATTTGGCAATACATTTATTTATATTGCATTTTTACTCGTTTTAAATTGTATTGTCCCGTATATTTTCGCTTTTGTGATTGATATGGTTTTAAAAAAATTTAACGGCTTTTATAAAGGCACATTGTTTTTGCCAGCATTTATTTCTTTAGTGGTAGGGTCGATTCTATTTACTTGGATTTTAAATCCAGTCTCAGGACCTGTTGCGATTATTTTAGGCTGGTTTGGGATTGAAATGCCGATTTGGAGCAAATTAGATGGTTGGGTTATCTTCGTATTAAGCTTAATTACTTCTTGGAAGGTATTCGGCTATAACTTTATCGTCCTTTATGCATCAATCAATGGTATTTCTCGTGAATTAATTGAGGCTGCACGTTTGGATAATGTTCCATTATGGAGAATCTTCTTTCAAATCGTTTTGCCGATGAGTAGTGCGACTGGTATTTATGTATTTATTATTACAATGGTGCAAGGCTTACAGTATGTATTTACCCCGATTAAAGTTATTACTCAAGGTGGTCCGAATTATGCAAGCTCAAATGCAATTTATCATGCATACCATGAGGCGTTTGTTCTATATAGAACAGGTCATTCGGCAGCCATATCGATTTTAACGATGATCATTTTCTTTGTGTTTTTAATTCTTGAATTTAAGTTTGTTGAGAGAGGTATCTACTATGAAAATTAAAAACTCAGTATCGATACCTTGGCACATTATTTTTATGATTACAATTTGTATTTTATTATTTCCGATTATCTTTGCAGTAGGATCTTCTTTTAAATCATTACAAGATGCATATAACAATGTATTAAATATTATTCCTATTCATTCTACTCTAGAAAACTATCAAACTTTTTTTGAAAGCTTGCCGGCTTTTAAAATTATGACGAATACGTTCATTATCGCATCTAGCGTAACACTTTTTAAGGTTGTGACATCTTTTTTAGCTGCGTATGCTTTCGTTTATTTTCAATTTAAAGGGAAAAATCTTTTGTATTTTATGTTAATTAGCACCATCTTTATTCCCTTTACGGTCACGATGATTCCGAACTATCTGATTATTTCAGATATAGGTTTAACAAACAGTATATGGGGAGTTATTTTACCACAGCTTGCAGATGCACTAGGGATCTTTTTAATGAGACAATCAATGAAAACTATCCCAGTATCTTTAATTGAAGTGGCCCGATTAGATAATTTAGGACATGCCCGAATTATAAAAGATATTGTTCTTCCATTAGTGAGGCCGGCTGTGACATCAACGGGAATCTGGTTTTTTATTAGTTCATGGAATGAATATGTTTGGCCCGTCCTCATCTTAAAAACGTCTGAAAATTATACATTGCCTTTAGCATTACAAATGTACATTAGTTCAGAAGGTGGAACGAACTTCACAGTAGCAATGGCTGTGTCTGTTATTACCATAATCATACCTTTAACTTTATATTTAATCTTCCAGAAGTATATTATCGGAACATTCACTTCATCAGGAATTAAGTAACGGGGGTTTACGATGAAAGAAATTAGATTTGAAAATGTGTGGAAATCATATGGAAAAACAGAGGTAGTAAAAGAATTAAATCTCACAATAAAAGATGGAGAACGGTTGATTCTTCTAGGACCATCTGGCTGCGGCAAATCTACGACTTTAAGGATGATTGCGGGGCTTGAGGATATTACTTCAGGCAATTTATACATGAATGGCCGAAAAGTAAATGATATTCCTAGTGGAAAAAGAGATGTTTCCATGGTATTCCAAAACTATGCTTTATATCCCCATATGAATGTGGTGGATAATATTACGTATGGATTAAGGGTTCAAAAGGTTCCGAAAGATGAAATCAAAACTAGGTTAGATGCAGTATTGGAGATGCTAAAGCTAAAAGGCTATGAAAATAGATTGCCTAAAGATTTATCTGGCGGTCAAAGACAACGTGTTGCGCTAGCAAGAGCGGTTGTAAAGAAATCAGATTTTTTCTTGCTTGATGAACCATTATCAAATTTAGATGCACAGCTAAGGGTTTCAGCACGAAAGCAATTAGTGAAAATTCATGAAATGTATAAACAAACGATTGTTTATGTAACACATGATCAAATAGAAGCGATGACTGTCGGAGATCGGATTGCTTTAATGAATGAAGGGAATTTACAAATGCTTGATACACCGGAAAATGTCTATCATCGTCCGGCAAACATCTTCACAGCTAAATTTATCGGCTCGCCGCCGACAAATGTGGTCGATGTGGAGTATCAAAATGGCAATGTCATCATTGGTAAACAAGGATTCCAACTATCTCAAATGTGGATCAAGCAAATAGAACAAAGTGGTGTAGACCAATTTGCGTTTGGCATTCGCCCAGAGCATATTGAAATGTTTAAAACGGCTAAAGAGAATGCTTTAAAAGGTATTGTCAAATATGTTGAAAACCAAGGCAGCAGCTACGGTGTTTATGTTGATTTAGAAGGTCAGGAAATCATTGCGATGAGCGAGGATAAAAATTGGGCTGAAGGTGAAGTGATGTACTTAAAGCCGATGATGAACCATATTCATCTTTTTGATCGTGAGACAACGAATTCTATTGGGTATCCAAAAGAGCTTTAAATTTACGCGGTTGTACATTATAAAATGCTGTTTTCGTATAGATTGTTGCTTTTAAATCGCAGCCCGAATACACTTCGCTTTACGCGGGCGAGCGTCGAGCCTCCTCGTCGCATACGCTCCTGTGGGGTCTTGACTTTCTCGCATTCCCACAGGAGTCTACGTGTATTCAGTCTGCTGAGTACTTTTTCTCTTATTTTTTTACGTAAAAACAACAAACTTTGAGAAAACAGCCTTATAAAAAAATAGTAGGTGATTATTCTTGAAAAAAGAAATCTGTTATTCTGACTTGCCGCTTTTAACGAAGGGTATTTTCGAAAATATAGAGAAATTAATGGCAAATGGTGCTGATAAAGTCGAGCTGCTAATGGATGGAGATAAATGGGATGAAATGGAATTGCTTTTTGATGATTTTGCACCAAAATTAAAAGCATTGCCTGTTGGCTATACAATTCACCCGCCGGCATGGGATATTAATTTAACAAGTGAAAATAAAGGGATTCGAGAAGTTTCTTTTATAGAATATAAAAAAGCAATTGAATTTGCAGGGATGATTGGTGCAGATCATGTTGTGATACATCCTGGTTTTTGTTTTTCGCCAGTTTTTGATAAAAAATTAGCACAAGAGCGCGCGAAGAATGATATTAAGCGATTATGCGAAATCGCCAAACCTTTGAACGTAAAGCTTGCGATTGAAAATGTGGGGTATAAAGGAAGTTCCTTATTCACCCAAGATGAGTTTGCAAGATTTTTAGATTCTGTTGATGATACAGCTGGATTCTTAATCGATACTGGTCACGCTCATTTAAACAATTGGGATATATCAAAGCTGATAAGAGATACAAAAGATAGACTACTAGCGATTCATATTCATGACAATACAGGAGCAGAAGATGAGCATTTACCGATTGGCAAAGGAACCATTCAATGGAAGGGGATTTTTGCTGCCCTGAAGGAAGTGTCAAACAATTGCCTGATGGTTTTGGAATATGCTCCAAACACATCATTAGAAAAATTACGTGAGGGGAAGGAACTTCTTTTAACAGAAGTTTTGGCTAAATAAAGGTGAATAATAGATTGGTAAATATAGACGATTTTGATGCGTTTTGCTTTGATTTAGATGGAACGATCTATGTTGGGAATGAGCTTTTGCCTGGTGTGAAGGAAACGATGGATCTCTTAAGAAAGAATCACAAAAAAATTCTGTTTATTACCAATTCACCAACAGTAACGAGAATCGAGTGCCAAAAGCGCTTAAAGGAATTTGGCATTTCTGCCGACCTAGCAGAAGTAATCACCGCAACTTTTGTATCAGCTGTTTATTTTATGGAGAAACATCCAAATGCCCTTGTTTATATCGTTGGCGAAAAAGCAATTGAAGAAGAGTTTAGCCGCTTTTCGGTAAGTACAACGAAAAATCCTCTGAAGGCAACGCATGTCCTTGTCGGATTAGACCGTTCTTTTACTTATGAAAAATTAAATTTAGCAGCGAATGCGGTGCGAAATGGATCAAAGCTTATCTTGACCAATCCTGATCCAGTTTGTCCAGTTCCTGGAGGATTCATTGCAGATACACTGGCGATTGCTCGTGCAATAGAGGTTGCATCAGGTCAATCGATTCATTATATCGTAGGGAAACCATCCTCATTTTATGGAGAGAAAATTCTTGAGAGATTACAGATTAAGAGTAATCGATGCTTAATCATCGGCGATCGTCTCGATACGGATATTATGTTAGGGAAAATACATGATTTTCGAACTTGCCTTGTTTTAACAGGATCTTCTAGTAAGGAAGATATAGAAAAAGCAAAGATTTATCCTGATTATGTAGCGGAAAATTTGCAATTATTGTTTGAGGAAACAAAGGGACAGTTCTCTTGCTACTAATTTAACGATACACATAGCAGCTTTAGTAGAAGCATTAAAGAATAATTTAATATTCTTATTGCTTCTTTCTTCTTTCTTTATGTATTACTATGTTTTCTTTCTATAAATATAAAAAAATGCAGCCGACACAGATGAATCTCTGCGATAGCTACATTCTCTATTTGTAATTGGAAGGACTATGATGACTAATATAAAAGTTTAATATTGCTTTCTGACCAATCTTTCATACGAAGTACTGTGTTAGAAAGGCTGGAGTAGCCATTGCCGATAAAATAGTCACACTGCAAGGCAAGGTAGGTATCTTTTATGATTTCACGGGTATCTATTTCAAGCTCAATACCTTTATGCCTTTTATTAGGATAGTTGGAGCGGTTTGGATGAACACGGCCTTTCAAAAACGTTTTTTTACTGTCGCTAGGGATAAGTTTGTCATATTTTCCATATAGCTTTCCGAATTCTGTCACATATTTTTTAGAATCTGTCATTAAAAAGATGTGTCTGCACTGATAGCTATGCATGAAATTCCATATCACCGGATGATAGTTATTATTGAGGTTGTATATTTGTCCAATTTCATTCACGAGTGCATTGGAACGAATGTGAACACCAAGAATTGGCTTTTCATCTCGAAAATCAGGATGGGTATGAATAAATTGCTTAGCTTCTTTAATGATTTCAGGATTAAATTTGATATACTTGTCAAAAAGGTAGCGGTATACTTGATGAGGTGTTTTTCCGTAGGCAGGATGACCTTCTTTAATCCAAGGAATAATCGAGCTTACATGGTAATATACATCACTCACTAACACGTTTGCATCGCTGTTCATCATACTGTTAAGATCACGGTTTTTCCATTTCAATTTATCGGCGTCTTCTACCAGTACGTTTTCGTAGGTCCAAACTGGTGGAAAATAGGTGTGATTAGGAAGGATGACATCCTTTACAGTGTAATTGGATATTGGCTCAAAAAATAACTCAAATGAGTTGCTCGAAATGGATTCTGAGTACAAGCTGTCCATTCCCCAATGAACAACCGGGATACGATTAGTCAACTCTGCTACGAGAAGTTGGCCTACTACGTGGTCTACATCCTCCCAAATGCTGTAGCCCCAAGACTTAATTAAAAGAAATCTACTCATCTTTGTTATTCACCTCCATATAAACTTGGATATTCTGCCTTATGCTCTTTTGCTCTATAATACTTTGTTGCCCAGTCTGCCATGCCTCTTTTGTTGGTGGACTTTTTGTCTTCTTTCAAAGTTCTGTAAAAGAGGGTGATATTGTATTCTCTCCAGTCTTTTAAACGGTTTACAAAAAAGGACACGTTTGAATAGCCGTTGCCGATAAAAAAGTCACATTTTGCCGCAAGGTAGGTGTCTTTTATGATTTCAATTCCTTTCCGTCTTTTAATGATATAGTTTTGTAAATGGGGAGCGTCGTCTTTTGAATAGCTGGATGATCGCGTGCACTCTGTATAGAATACATTTGATCCATATTTCTGTTCATATTTCTCGATCATATCTTCAGAGTCGGTAATGAGGAATATTTTTTTTATATCGTTTTGTTCGAGAACCCTTTCAATCTCAGCATCATATTGCTTATTAAGCTTTGCTAAGTTTTCGACCTCACGAACTTTATCACTTGCGCGGACGTGAATACCTAGTATAGGCTTCTCGTCTAAAAAGTGAGCTCGGTGAAACTCATCTATTTCTTCCAAAATATCAGGTTTTAGTTTTAAATATTTTTCTATTAAAATGCGGTATATTTGAATAGCAGTCATACCGTATGCCCAGTGGTTCTTTTTGATGTACGGTAAGATAGGTTGGGAGTAAAAATGAACATCGCTTACGACTACGTCTGCTTTGCTGCCCATTAAATCCCCAAGACTGCGGTACAACCTTGCTGTCTTGTCTAGATCTTCTACAAGAACGTTTTTATCATTCCAAATCGGTGGGAAAAAAGTGTGTTCAGGTCGGATTACATCATGAAGGGAATAGTCAGAGACTGGTTCGTAGTATAATTCAAAGGCGTTTGTGTCAATATATTCACTGTATAGGCTATGTGGTCCCCAATAAACGACTGGGATCCGGTTGGTTAGCTCTGCAACAAGGAGCTGACCTACGAGATGGTCCATGTCTGACCAGAATCCCCACCCCCATGTTTTGATAAGCAGAAATTTATCCTTTGACATATTCGTGATACATCTCCTTTCAATTAGTTTAATTCTGGCCTTTTCGATGCCACAATCTCGAGATTCTAAATAGGAGCTGCTTAAACCATCCTACAAATTCATTATCTGGATATACGATTGTATTGACTTGTTTATAATTGTGGAGGTTTTTCTTTTCTGGCAGCCAGTATATGAGTTTGATATTGGTGCTGGACCAATCTTTTAATTGTGTTACGGCATGGGATAAATTTGATAAGCCGTTTCCAATAAAGAAATCGCATTTGGTCGCGAGGTAGGTTTCTTTTAACACTTCGATTCCGTCGCTCCTGCTAGTCATATGCGTATCAATATACGGTGCTTCTTCATCATTTATTGAGTGTCTTGAACAATCTGTAACGACGAGCATAGGGCCATATAAACGTTTATATTCCTCGACAACTTCTATACAGTCGGTTGAAAGAAATAACTTTTTAATATTATATTTTCCTAATAATTGCCGTATTTCTTGATGATACAGATGGTTTGGCTTCTCAAGATCTTTTACTTTGTAAATTCTGTGAATCTCATGAAGTTTAACCATTGCGTTGCTATTGTGTTCATCCCCTCTTGTAATGTTGTACATTTTGGAGTGGTACTTTTCATTAAAGTCATCAAACTCATCACTGAATTCATTTATAGTAAACTTTCCACGAACATGAACTCCAAGAATTGGCCCCTCATCTTTGAAATGTGCGTCATAAAATTGGTTAATTTCCTCTTCTATATCTGGCTTTAATTTTAAATATTTTTGGAAAAGAAATCGGTGTATTTGCAGAGGCGTCATACCGAATACAGAATGTTCAGGTTTAATAAAGGGAGTTACAGGAAATTTGTTCGAATAGGTGTCGCAAACAACTACATTCGCATCACTATTCAACATTTCTCCGATATTACGGTGGGCAAGTGTTTTTCTATCATCATCATTATTCATCATAAGATTATTATAATCCCATACTGATGGATAAAAAGTATAGGATGGGTGCATTAAATGATAAATTGTGTAAGGGGAAATTGGCTCGAAATACATATCGAAAGCGTTTTGATACTTGGTACCATCTAATAGATGATTTGCCCCCCAGTGTACAACAGGAATTCGGTTGCTTATCTCCGCGATCAGAAGCTGCTCCATTAACTGGTGAATATCCATCCAAAAGCTGTTGCTATAAGCTTTAATTAAGAGAAATCTTTCATTATGCATGTAACCACGTCACCTCCGTTAAATATTTTATTTAAATGGTACTAACCATTTTTTAAAAGATAAGAAAGTTTAAAATTTCGAACCTAGTTTAGTGTCTAGCTCCAGCGCCCTATCGACTTCAACGCTTCCCTCACCTCGTCTACGATAAGTCAACATCGAATCGCTCACGCTCTTCGTGTTTCCTTTATCTCACTCGATTCAGTCCAGCTTTTTCCGTCGATGAGCAAGGGCGCTTACGCTTTTCTTATATGATTGCTAATTTTAGTGCGTGTCTAAATGGATAGGTTTCAAGAATGCTATTTATGCCTACTTTTCTTAAGCAATTCAACAAGGGCCTATATGGTTAATTCTGTCTGTGATTAAGGTATTGCTTCGACGAACAATTCAATGTACCACATAACCTTTCTATAACAAAAACTCAACTAAATAGAATCTATCCTGTCACGTTACCCCTGTAATTAGTGATTTTTGCAATTCATTCACCCCTTTAATAGTTGTGTCTATAAATTATATTAACATTAGGCAATTTTTGATTGGACTAGCAAAAATTAAAATAAAAATGGATTTTTGTACCGGGTATTTATTATTTTTATATAATAAAAGGTGAATCATTTGGGGCATTTATTTGCATAAAAAAAGAAAAACATCCCTTTTGATAATAATTGATCACCACTTATCAATTATTTTTGAAAGGAATGGTTTTCTTCTGTAGGATAAAGTCCTCACTAATGGTTTGTATGATTAACAGGAGAATAAAAACTAAGGCCGTTTTCGTATAGATTGTTGCTTTTAAACGCGCAGCCTAAATACACTTCGCTTTCCGTGGGCGAGCGACGAGCCTCCTCGTCGCATACGCTCCTGTGGGGTCTCGTCTTTCTCGCATTCCCACAGGAGTCTACGTGTATGCAGGCTGCTAAGTATTGCTTCTCCAATTTTTTATGTGAAAAACAATAAACTTTGAGAAAACAGCCAAAACTAATTTTGGGTTCAGTTAGTTGAAATGAGTTCACTCTTAGCCGATAATTTCAGCTCCAAGCGAATGCTTAAAATGCTGCAGTGCCCATTCGTGGCCTTGTTGGTTGAAGCTTGCGCAACTATCAGCATGGACAACTATTTTGTAGCCAAGATTATAGGCATCCACTAATGTGTGAAGGACGCAAATGTCCGTACATACGCCGCATACATGAATTTCTTCAATACGCCGAGCACGCAGCCACATATCGAGACCAGTTCCGGCGAAAGAACTATATCGCGTTTTGTCCATATAATAGAGTTTAGAATAGTCTTTGTTCGCTTGATACCATGATTCTAATTTACCGTAAAAATCACGTCCTTTAGTACCTATAAGGTTATGGGCTGAAAATAATTTTGTTTCGGGATGATAAGGATCATTCTCTTCATGCTTATCCACTGCCAGCACAATCCATGATTGATCATTTGAAAATTTTTCAACCAGTCCGACAATATTATCCTCAATCACTTGTCCAGGTTTACCACATGTCAGTTTACCGTCATCTGCTACAAAATCAACAGTGTAATCAATAACGATTAATGCTTTGTTTAGGATGTCAAATTCCTCCTTCATTTACTTTATTATTTGGAATTTTTGGATGACTTACGGTTGACAGTAAAGGCTATTTCAAATAGAACACAGCCAGTGATCATCCAAGTAAATTATTATGCAGAGTTATATAACCTACACAAGGTTGATGCTCTAAGTTGTACGTTTTAAAACCTTTTCCTTCTTTTGAACATACTCCATAAATTGTTAATACACAAGATTTAAGAAAGGCTTATTTTTAGATTGGCAGAAAACGATTTATTAAAAAATGCAACCAATTGATTACTTTTTTAAAAAATAATATTCTAAAATGAGGTGAGATAAATGTTTAAATCGGGGACATCATTTTTTAGTTATTTGTACTTTTAATGCCTATTTTGTCTATTATAGCTATTGTATTTTCTGTTCGTTCTTTAATGAAAAAGAAAGAACAATTAAATAGAATGGAAGAAAAATTAGATAAAGCATTAGGAAAAACACCAAAAAATTAAATTATACAAGCTTGTTATTTTAGTAGAGTTTGTATGAAAGTTCATGGATGATAAAGATAAAGGAAGATTAGAAAAAATTTAATCTCCCTTTATCATTTGATTTGATATAAGTTTAAAATCTTGTTCATTCACCTCTAAGTGCCCAAAACGGAAGGGGTAGCCCCAGTGCTTCTTACTCTTAATAAAAGCAAGATGTGGAATTAACCAATGAATAGAAGTTTCGCTACAATTAATAAAATCTATATTTCTTCGGAAAGGTATGAAACCATTTCCCATATCAAATTGATAGATTTTATCGTCAACAACTCTTCCTATAGCAGTAAACTTTTGATAGGGTGTATTTTCATTTAAACTTTCCTTTGATGAGTAATAAATAATCCAATCACCAGCACTCATCTTTTTTAAAGGAGCTTCTTTGCCATGACAAAGTTGGGCAAACCCACCACATACTCCTTTTAATACATGATCACGAGAGGCAACTCCAATCCAATACTTTGTTTTAACTTGCATTTGTTTAACACCCGCAATTATCTGATATGCTATCCTCTTGTGATGACTTTGAGACAGGAAAGTTCATTTTTTGCCATGCTGCAATTCCTCCGGTTAATTCTTTCACTTTATAGCCTTTTTCTAATAAAAATGTTGCTACTTTAGCGGCGGTATTGCACCAGACATCCCAGCAATAAACAATAATTTCTTTCTCTTTTGGTATTTCGTTTAAACGATGATGCAGTTCTTGTTCGGGTATAACGTTGGCACCTTTAATGGTTATATTCCTTAATTCCACTGGACCGTTTCTTACATCAATTAAAAAGTATTTTTCCGGACTCTTCTTAACTGACTTTACATAATCCATTGGACTAATGGTTGCTTCTAGACGTGTATGAAAATAATCAAGTGCATTCATATAATAACCTCCTATTTCTTATAGTGAACTCCAAATTTTGATAAGTATATCTTTAAGTAATTGTTTTTCTTCTTCGTTTAAAGGGGATAAAACGCTTGATTCTATACTTGTTAAAAACCCCCAACATGATTCTAATACACTATTTCCTTTTTCTGTAATTATGAGACTATAGGCTCTTCGGTCATTAGGATTCTTTGTCCTTTCAACAAAGCCTAATGTTTCTAAATGATCAACATGGCTTACCATAGTTGTCCTATCTATCCTTAGTTTTTCAGAAATAAGTTTTTGTGACGAGTAAGGATTTTCTTTAATAAATAAAAGTACTCCATATTGTCGTGCGTCGATATTAAATGGAGTTAGCGTATCTGCAAACTTATTTTCCATTTGTTGTAGAACTTTTCCTAACAAAAATCCATAAGTATGGCTTAATTTATTCAAATAAAAATCACCTCCTAAATTAATTAGTTTAACGTATAATCAGTTTAACTGATTAATTGGTAAATATCAATACTCAATCTAGTATCTAACAGTTAAAGGGGAAAAATGTAAGTTTTTCTAAACAAAATTTAAATAGTTTGTAAAGTTTTTTTATTACTAGGTAAAGAGTTAAATTTATATGCTATCATACGAATTATTTAAAAAGGACTAGAGATGTTTTTATAAAGGAAGGGAGAAATTAGCGGATGGATAAAAAAGCAGGTAGAAAACAACAACGCAGGGCTTTTGTCCTGTCTTTGTTTGAAATATTCTTCGTTTCGACAAGGTTGGGGTTAACATCATTTGGCGGACCGATTGCACATTTAGGATACTTCCATGAAGAATATATACGCAGAAGGAAATGGATGGATGAAAAAAGTTATAGTGATTTAGTGGCTTTATGTCAATTTCTACCCGGTCCTGCAAGCAGCCAAGTTGGCATTGGAATTGGGGTCATGCGTGCTGGTGTCTTAGGCGGCATCGTCTCCTTTCTTGGATTTACGTTGCCTTCTGTTATAGCGCTTATTGTTTTTGCTATCATTTTACAAGGATTAGAAATTGGGGATGCTGGCTGGATCCATGGGTTAAAAGTGGTGGCAGTAGCGGTTGTTGCGCATGCTATTTTAGGGATGGCAAAGAGTTTGACACCAGATTTAAAACGGAAAGCGATTGCTTTATTCGCATTGGTTGTTACGTTAGTATGGCAAACAGCATATACGCAGGTAGGAATTATTCTATTGTCTGCTTTTGTTGGTTATTTTTATTATAGACAGCATCAAGAAGAGGATGATTCTCGTACTCTATTCTTCATTTCACGCCGATTTGGCATCGTTTGTTTAGCATTGTTTTTTGGATTGCTGCTTCTTCTTCCAATTTTGAGAGAAGCTACTTCCTTGCTCTGGATTGCTATGTTTGACAGCTTTTATCGGGCTGGTTCCCTTGTTTTTGGTGGAGGGCATGTTGTCTTGCCCTTGCTGGAACATGAATTTGTAAGAACTGGATGGTTAAATGAAGAAGTTTTTCTTGCTGGATACGGTGCAGCACAAGCAGTTCCAGGTCCATTGTTTACGTTTGCTGCATATTTAGGGGCTGTGATGAATGGTTGGCTAGGCGGATTAGTTGCAACAGTAGCTATTTTCTTGCCAGCATTTCTTCTCGTTTTCGGTACGTTGCCATTTTGGGATGCATTACGTCGAAATCCTGCAATGAAGGGTGCTTTAATGGGTGTAAACGCAGCCGTAGTTGGGATATTAATTGCAGCATTTTATCAGCCGATTTGGACAAGTTCTATTTTATCGCCAATCGATTTTGCATTTGCTGCCATCTTATTCAGCATGCTCGTTTTTTGGAAACTAACACCATGGGTTATTGTTGTGACAGGTGCAATTGGCGGGTCTCTTCTAAAAATTCTTTTTTGATTCTTTAAATGCTGGTCTATATAACTTTTCGGCTATTGTTTTAATCATCTCTTCTAAATAATGCTAAATAATACGCCTACTATTTATCCCTAATAAATCATTAGGGGCATTTTTTTGATAGGCTGTTTTCTAAAAGTTTGTTGTTTTTGAATTAAATAATAAACAAGGTTGAAGCACTGAGCAGCCTGAATACACGTAGGCTCCTGCGGAAAAAGCGAGAAAGGCGAGACCCCACAGGGGCATAGCGACGAGGAGGCTCGGCACTCGTCCGCGGAAAGCGAAGTGTATTCAGGCTGCGGGGTAAATAACAACAATCTGTACGAAAAGAGCGTTTTGATAAATGGCGTATTTTTAACTTGAACTACCTCTTTGAAATCAGTTTTTGCTCTCCATCTAGAAATAATCTACTCATTCCTTATTAGACTCTACGCAAGGATTTGAGATGAGTTCAATTGGACAAAGCAAGAGAGGGGTCTTTTGATTGTTAGACATCTTGTTGAAAAATGCAGAACAAATTGCAATGGATGCTGGAAAATGGATTGTACAAAATCGAGGAAATTACGAAAAAGTTCAATACAAGAAAAACCATTTAGATGTAGTGACGGATATTGATCGTGAAAGTGAAGCAAGAATCATTCGTCATATTCAACAAGTATTCCCGGAGCATGCAATTTTATCAGAAGAAAATCAATCGATAGATAAGGATTTTTCCGTTATTAGTCAGGCTGAGTATTGTTGGATTGTTGATCCGATTGATGGAACGGTTAACTTTGTTCACGATGAACCTTATTATTCTGTTTCGATTGGAATTGTGAAAAACGGAGAACCAATTGCAGGAGTTATATATGATCCGAATCGAGATGAATTATTTTCTGCTGGACGCGGAATAGGCGCTTATTTAAACGGAAAGAAAGTGCAGGTTTCCAGCCGTTCGCTCAGAGAAAGCTTATTGCATACTGGCTACGCGGCGTCAGACTAGACAACAGACAGCCCGCTGCGTTATGAATTTGCAAAATTCTTTGCAAAATCTCGCAACATAAAAATCGCAGGATCTGCCAGCTTGGATTTGGCGTATGTAGCATGTGGAAGAGCAGATGGATTCTGGCAAAGAGGATTATCGCCATGGGATATTGCTGCAGGAATTCTTCTCGTAACGGAAGCAGGCGGAACGATTACAGGAACAGATGGAAGCGTGTTGGATTTGCAAAAAGGGGATGTATTAGCAACAAATGGTAATATTCACAAGCAGCTAATTCATATAATGACGGGAGTAGATGAACATGAGAGAACTATTTGCTAAAAAAGTACCATTAGTAGGAGCACATAGAGGGGCATCACATTATTATCCTGAGAATACGATGCTTTCCTTTAAAAAAGCATTAGAATTAGGAGCCGACTACGTAGAACTTGATGTTCATTTAACAAAAGATGAAGTTCCAGTCGTGATGCATGATTCAAAACTAGAGAGAACAACAAACGGAAAAGGAAATATAAGAGATTATACGATTGATGAACTAAAACAACTAGAAGCAGGTTTAGAAATGAATTTTCCGGGTTGGAAATACCGACTTTAGAGGAAGTGCTTCAGTGGTCTAAAGACCAGATTGGAGTCAGCATTGAATTAAAGCAAGTGGAAGAAAAATATGCTCATTTGGAAGAGAAAGTGTTAGAAGTCATTAAAAAGACGCAGACGATTGATCAAGTTCAAGTAATGTCATTTAATCACAAGGCTGTTAAGAAAATGAAGGATTTGGACAGCAATGTTGTAACAGGCATTATTGTATATGGCGAGCTATATGATCCAATTAGTGTTATCAAGCAAGTGAAAGCCGATTTCTTTAATGCCCCTTGGATGTTTCATTCAAAAGAAGATATTAAAGCACTTCATCAAGCAGGCTTCCTAGTTTGTGGAGGTCATAATGACAACCCAGAAAAGTGGGTGGAAATGCAATCATGGGGCATTAATATGGCAGAAACGAACACCCCAGATGTAATGAAGAAATTAACGAGGTAGTAATTTGTTTTATCACCTTTACAATAATTGATTGGAATAATTCAGTAAGCTATACTATATTTAGGAAAAAGTAATTTAATAGTATTTAATAAAGTTGGATACGTTTTAGGAGTATATAGGAGATGCATAGTTACCTAAATATTAAGGAAGACCTCGAAAAGATGATAAAGGATGGGGAACTTAAAATAGGAGAAAAGCTCCCTTCAGAATATAATATGGCTAAATTTTTCGGTGTCAGCAGAGATACGTTTCGATCGGCTGTTAAATTATTAGAGCAAGAAAGAAAATTGTTAGTAAAGCATGGCGTTGGAACTTTTGTTATTAAACCGCCTACTAGTATTCCTAGCAGCATGGAAAAATTGCAAAGTATAGGAAACTTGATTAAGTATGCAGGTTTGACGGAGGGAGAACGAAAGGAGAGTATTGTTTTAGAAAGCTGCCGAAAAGATTGGGCTGAAAAATTAGGAATTCAAGAGGGAGATCCTGTATACATCTTAAAACGAATTCGAACGGCAGATCAGGAGCCAGTAGCATCATCTATTAATATATTACCAAAGGCAATTGTAGGCGACGTGTTTGAGAGAATTCCATTTTCAGGCTCCTTGTTGCAATTTTTGCAAAAGGAATGTGGAATCTCGATTTTGCATGCTGATACAGAAATTGTTGTGCCGCTATCTTCAAATAAACATGTACAAAAATTGATGTGTACGCCAGATACAACTGTTTTATTACTTAAGAATCTTAACTATAATGAAAAAAATCAACAAGTGATGTATTCATTAGACTACTTAAGGAATGATATCTTTAATTTTTGGGTGAGAAGACAAAAATGATAGATTGATATTCCAGTGAATATGATTAATAAACTCCCACCTGTAAATAAAGCGCAGGTGGGAGTTTCCGTCTATGTGCGTTGCAAACAATGTTACTTACCTAGTGGTTTATCAAAACAAATAACGGTACAGGAACTTTCAGTGCTTGGATTATAATCTCTAAATAAGTCGGTTACGTTTATATCAAATATTTGTTCGAATGTTTCTTTTAATCGTTTTTTGTATCTTGTTGACAATGCAGAATCTAGAGCGAAGATTAGTTCATCATGATGATTTCCACTTAAAGCATTTAATGCTGGAACACGCTTTGTTCTTGCCAAAATAATTATGCTGTTGCCGACTATTTCGATCTTTTGATCATGCACACCAAAACTAAAAATTTCTTGATTAATTTCATTGTAAATACTAGCAATTTTCTTTTTAGAGATAGAATACATCTGTTTTCACCTTTTAAAATAATGTTTTCTGAATCAATTTAAATTTAACAAACTCATCTAGTGTCCATTTTTTAGTTTCTTTTGGCTACCCTGAAAATAAGCTCTGTTAAAAGGGGTTTTCCGAAGCTTATCACTCGCTTTCCGCGGGGCGAGCGCCGAGCCTCCTCTGCGGGGTCTCGCCTGTCTCGCTAATCCCGCAGGAGTCGAGCGAACGCTTCTCCAAACCAATATCATTCTTAGCTCTAACTCCTTATATCTTCATGCTGAATGAACACTACTTATTTTCATCCCCATGGTGCGAATTTTTATTAGTATGGGTGTCTCTGTTAAACGATAATGTTGATTTTGGAAGGAAATTTGCGAGACACCTGCGGAAAAACGGGATGGAAAGACCCCGCAGTGAGGTACGAACGAGGAAGGCTTGCCAGTTCGTTCGCGGAAAGCGAGTGAATTTCCTGACCATTATAAATCAACACTGAAATTTAACAGAGCCTTTCTTTTAAAAAGCTTGTAGATTCGCCCTCTAATAATGGACGTTTTCTACAAGCTTCAGGTCTACCTTAAAGAAGTTTTTTCAAACATGAAAAATGAAGTTCACAATAAAAGCGGCACTGATAACATACATAATCCAGTGAATCTCTTTCGCTTTCCCTGTCAATAATTTAATGAAAGTATAGGATAAGAAACCGAATGCTAGCCCTTCTCCGATACTAAAGGTTAATGGCATAAGAATAATGGTAAGAAAAGCAGGTACAGCATCAGTTAAGTCATCCAAGGAGATATTCTTTATTTCTGTTAGCATAAATGCTCCAACCATGATTAAAATAGGAGCTGTTGCAAACGCTGGAATAATGCTGATTAATGGTGTAAACAAAATACTCAACAAGAAAAGGAATGCTACTACCAGCGCTTTAAGCCCTGTTTTTCCTCCTTCAGCAATACCAGTTGCATTTTCTACATATGCATTCATTGCTGTAGTACCCATTGCAGCGCTTGCCATCGTAGCGATAGAATCTGCCATAAGCGCTTTATCCAACCCTTCAATCTCGCCTTCTTTATTCATCAATCCAGCTTTCTTGGATAATCCAATCATAGAGCCTAAATTATCAAATAGTTCCACGAGGGTGAATGAAAAAATAATAGAAAAGAGACCGTACTGGACAGCAGCTTTAATATCCATTTGTAAAAATGTTTCAGAGATACTTGGAAGTGAAAATGACATAATGCTATTAATATTTTTTGGTGTTTCTACAATTCCTAAAATCATCCCAGAAATTGATACTAGCAAGATGCTAATAATGGCTGCTCCCTTAATATTTCGAGCAGTTAAAACGGTTACGATAATAAAACCAATTAAAGCAAGCAAAGGTGCAGGTTTTGTAATTTGCCCAAGTGAAACAAAAGTTGCCTCATTACTTACAATAATGCCAGCTTGTTTAAAACCGATAAAGGCGATAAATAATCCTATCCCGACAGCAATAGCACTTTTTAAGACAGGAGGAATCCCGTCAATTATTTTCTTGCGTAAACCGGTTATCGTAAGAATAAAAAATACCATCCCTGAAATAAAAACGGCGCCTAATCCTGTTTGCCAAGTTAAACCTTGACCTAGTACGACAGTATAAGCAAAAAAAGCATTAAGTCCCATTCCTGGTGCTACTGCAATTGGCATATTAGCCCATAAGGCCATCAGAAGAGTTGCAAATACACTAGCAAAAATGGTGGCAGCAATTGCTGCTTCTTTTGGTATTCCTGCATCAGATAAAATAGTTGGGTTGACAAAAATGATATAACTCATCGTCATAAATGTCGTAATACCTGCAAGAATTTCCGTTTTTACATTCGTTTTCCGTTTCGTTAATTGAAAAAGCTTATCTAACCAGTAAGGATTGGATGGTTTTATTACTTCAACATTTTTCGTCTCCAATTTTCTATTCAACGGCATGATATCTATTATTCTCCTTTAATCATTTAGAATGGAAAAAGTAATATTGTAGACTTAATTACACTTAATGTGCTAAATAACATCCGTGTTTGAATCTTTTGTCTAATAAAACCAAGTTGATAACATTGTATAAAAGCACATGTTTATATGAATATTCAGTTAATACTTTCCTTTTTACGGCCAACATCGCTGCCGAAAGTAACGCCTAATTCCGCAAGCCATCTTCTATACGCAATACTAAGTTTGTCTGGTGTTAAATGCAGCTCTTCTTGTAAGTCAAGCGGCAGCTCCTCTGGTTTTTGACTTTCAACGACCGCCGTATCTTGTTCAATGATGGTTTGTTGAAAATCAACGAAATATTGATCGGATGCATCAAATGAATAGTTTCTTGAAACCAAAGCAAGTACTGTAGATTTTCGTTCTTGTTCAGGACGAGCAGCAAACAACATAGCGAAAATTTCTTTTGATTCATAATTTACTTTCTTTAATCGAGCTACTGTCGGGCTTAATACTTCAAACGTATAATGGATGGTCGCATAATTGCCTGTTCCATCTGCATCTGCATATACAGGAATCTCATCTGTAACAATTCGATCTTCGCGCCAATGAGCTTTGTAGTCAGGGATTTCCGCATAATTCGAGTCTCCGAGAATGCCTTCATGAACAAATGCCAGGTGACTAACATCTAAAAAGTTCTCTACTACTCTTGGAGCGGCAGCATTCATCGTATGTGGATTGGCACAGACGGTCTTAAATGTTGGATCATCATACTCGACGTATTCTGGGAATGGAAATTCACCATCAGATGCATCATCGCTTAGTTTTACCCATATGAGTCCATATTTTTCAGTACAGCTATAGACAACGGCTTTTGCCTTCGGTGGAATGACACGAGTAGGCGGCTGTTGTGGAATCTTTACACATTTACCATCCGTATTGTATTCCCAGCCATGATATGGACAAACAATGCAATCATGTACGACTTTTCCTAATGATAATTCAGCTCCACGGTGGATGCACAAATCTTTAAAAGCTTGAACACCTTTGCTTGTTCGAAATAGGACAATACGTTCACCTAAAACATATACTTGCATCGGCTTATCTGTTAGTTCATGAGAATAAGCAGCGGGCTGCCAAAATTTTGCTAATACTGGATCTTTAAACATTCTATATACCTCCATATCTAAATATTGAACATTAACAAAGTGAATATAAAGAAAATTCGCTCTTTTTTAGTCAGCGGAGCACCCTATTTATATCAATACTGTTAAAATAGGTGCAGCTCCGTATCCTTTTTTACTCTGGATTTCCGTTAAATGGTTCATCAGCAACTTTAATAGATTCCGTTGGACAACCGTCTCGTGCATCCAATAAATCATCATGTAAGTCATCTTCTACTTCTGCAGTTCCCATATTGTTATCAAGAATAACTTCCGCTAACCCTTCCTCATCATAATCAAAAATTTCTGGAGCAGCAGCACCACAAGCTCCACAAGCAATGCAAGTATCTTTATCAACAATTGTAAATTTAGTCAAATAACAGACTCCTTTCTTTATTTAGAATTTATAATAACTGTCTAGCTCCGACGTACAGGACGTGCGTAGTTAGTCGATTTACCTCTTTTGCGTCATTAGCCGGTCAGGGCCGTACTTCAAATCTTCTCGCTTCCGTGAGTCAACAATTGATTAGCCATATTGCTCATCGTATTTCCATTACCAGGTTTTAACGGGCAGTATATTAATACTGAAAAATTGGGAGAATGGATTAAAAACTGCCCGTTAAAACCTGGTAGAAGAACATTTTTCTCCAGGGATGAGCAAGGCGCTTGCACTTTTTTTATTAAGCAAAAACGGATGTACTATGAAGCGGCTGTACTCTTGATTTTGGATCTAAGTAAGCTTTGGCGTTATTGATTGCTGTAGGTGCTTCACCAAATCCAGTCGCAATTAGCTTTACTTTTCCATCAAATGTACATACATCACCAGCTGCATAGACTCCTGGTATATTCGTTTCCATTCGGGAATTGACAACAATTGAATTTTTTTCAATTTCCAATCCCCAATCTTTAATAGAGCCTAATGATGATACAAAGCCATAGTTAACAATGACATCATCGACTTCAATCACTTCTTTCACGTTTTCTTTTACTTTTTCTAAGACAACTTTCGTGATGCGATTATCATCGCCGATAAATTCAACTGGTACATAAGGTGTCATGATGTTAACGTTTGAAGCGTGCAGCTGTTCTACACTGTGTTCATGCGCGCGGAATTTTTCCCTGCGATGAACGAGAATGACTTTTTCTGCGATCGGCTCAAGCATAAGCGCCCAATCAACAGCGGAATCTCCTCCCCCACAGATCATCACTTTTTTGTTGCGGAATTTTTCCAAGTCGTTGATGAAATAATGGAGGTTTTCGCTCTCGTATTGTTCAGCATCTTCCAGCTCGATTTTGCGAGGATGGAAAGCACCATTTCCAGCAGTAATAATAATGGTTCGTGATAAATGTTCTTCTTTATCAGTGGTGAGCTTTATTGTGCCGTTATCTTTTATCTCAAGATCTTTAGCGACTTGTTCTAAACAAATGGTCGGATTGAATTGTCCCATTTGCTCCTTTAAATTGTCGACTAATTCTTGCGCTCTAATTTTTGGAAATCCTGCTATATCGTAAATATATTTTTCAGGATACAAAGTGGAGAGCTGGCCGCCAAGTTGAGGCAAGCTCTCAATGATTTTTACAGATGAATTTCGCATTCCTCCATAAAAAGAAGCAAATAGGCCTATAGGTCCTCCTCCAATTATTGTAATATCATATATTTTTTTATCATTTTCCAAGTTGAAAACCTCCAAAGTGAAGCCAATTTATTGTTGAATTAAGTTAAGTCACAAATTAACTTGTATAATTTGCTCCAAGACCTAGTTGAATAAGAATTTTTCGATAAGCGACAGATGTTTTATCAGCCATGATATGCGTTTCCATTTGTAAGTCAAGCGGTAAATCTTCAGGTTTTTGATTTTCTACCATATCTCTGTCTTCTGTAAATATTTGCAGATTAAAGGCATAAACATCCTCGATAGAAGAATCTTTGTCAAAGTTTCTTGCAAGTGGAACAAATAATTTCGTTTCTCTAGCAGAAACTGGACAGACAGCGTTCATAATCCATAGTTCTCCATCATTAGGGAAGTACACTTTTAATGTAGCTGTAAAAGGTGGATAAACATCAAAGACACGCAGCCATTTGAAGTCTTCCGGATTACGATGCTGTAATGCTTTTGGGTAATTGCTAACGGTGCTTAAATATTCTACATGGAGACCGTAATCTGTATTGTCAACTTGGTATCGAGGGACAAATGGATTTTCTCGATCAGCAAAAGATTCCGTATGCACCCAAGCAAAATGAGCTACATCAAGGAAACCTTCCATTTGTCTTCCAGCAGATCCTTTGATTTCAAATTCCGGACAAACAATTTGTTGAAAATCTGGATTATCCCAAGCCTCGAAGGAAGGGATATTATCTCCTTCTCCTGTTAAAGAGGTCCAAACTAAACCAAAACGTTCAACAACAGGAAAAACAGCCATGCATAGACGTGGATTTATTTTTGCATCAGGATGTGCTGGAATAGAGGTGCATTTCCCGTCTGTATGGAATCGGAATCCATGATAAGGACAAACGATTTCCTCGTCTTCTACCCATCCCATGCTAAGTGGAGTACCTCGGTGAACACAGAGATCACGTGCAACAACGATTTTAGTCTTTGTTCGATAAACAACTAAGTTTACATCAAGCAGCTTAACCGCTAGTGGTTTTTCTGTTACTTCCGAGCTTTGTGCAACAGGGTACCAATACTTGCTTAAAACAGTCCAATCTTCTTTACTAAATGTACAGTCTCTAGGAAATGGAGGTAAATCTCTCTTTTTTGTTTCTGTCGTGTTATTTTGCATAGTAATTCATCCCTTCTGAAATATATTTATTTTTTCTCTGTAGTTATAAAAAAGAGCCGCGAAGACAAAAGAAACATAAAACATGTTTCTTTTGTCTTCGCGGCTCTTTCCATCCGTAAACAGAGGTTAAGCATCCGCTACTATTTAATATTAGGTTGTTCAAAAAGTCCGGGAACATAAGCTTGCGAACCTCTTCGTTCCGATTGTCCTCCTTTTTGAACACACACTAATATGTTAAATATTGCAGAAAAAACGATTTGAACGCATTCTCTACAATAATGTTATATCGTTATTGATTTTCAATACAAATAACTGTACAAGAAATTCCTTTATTAGGATCATAATCTCTAAACAAGGACGATATTTTTAGATCAAACATAGCTTCAAAATTTGCTTTTAATAACTTTTTATATCGAGAAGATAAAGCAGAATCGAGTGCTAACACCAACTCGCTATGTTCATCACCTAAAGCATCTAGTGCTGGAACACGCTGTGTTTTTGCTAAAATAAGAATTTTATTGTCTATTATATTAATCTTTTGTTCATGCACACCAACATGAAAAATTTCTTTATTTGTGTCATTAAAAAGAGTAGCTAATTTTTTCTTAAAAGAATAATCCATTTGTTTTCACCTTTATCACTATCATTAAGTAATTATGTTACTAGTAGCTTATCAATAAATCAATCTTTTTGTTAGGTTTTCTAACATGTTTTTTGAAAAATTTCATTTTTATGGAAAGTGTTATTTATACTAAATGAAGATAAAATGGTTTTTTATATTATCCTAATAAAACATCTTCGCTTTGATCATGTATTTGTTTGAATTTTGTGTTGCTAAAAAAATCAAGTGTTAGAGATCTTAAATTCATCTTGGCAGCTCCACTGAATAGCGATTTCTCAGCTTGCTTAGCTGTTCTAGTCGATTGACATTCTCTTCTTTATGTTCCATTCCAATGGCAATAATTAAATTCTCAACTAAAAAGGTAGGGGCAATCATAGAATGAAACTCTCTTATATCTCCCCTGCTAGCAAATAATACGATGTCTGCATGAGTGGCAAATTCAGAGACGAGCTGATCTGTAATGATTATTGTATTGTACCCTGTTTGCTTTGCATAATCCAAGATAACCTGTGCTTCAGGAAGCAAACGGATAAATCCAAATAAGACAATCACATCCTCTTTTGTAACATGCATTAAATCTTCGAGCAATTCACTTCCGCCTTTATGGATAATGCGAAGATCCATCCCGTATCTAGACATGCGATACTTCATTAATTCTCCTATTCCTAGGGAAGGGCCTGGGCAATGCAAATAAATGGTCCGCGCTGAAATTAACGTATTAACCGCTTGTTTAAATGTGCTTTCTTTAAATTGCTCCACCGTTTTATACAGATGATTGATAGATGAATTGAGTGTATGGTATTGAAGCGCTTCTTTTTCTACCATTCTCATGACATGTTTCATTTTTCCTGCTGGGGAAACCTCGAGCTGGGAGGCCATTTTCGCTTTGAAATCTTTAAAGTTTTTGTAGCCGACTGAGCGCCAAAAGCGGGAAACAGAAGCAATACTTACCCTTACAGCATCAGCAATTTCTTGCTCCGTCGATAGCAGCACTTGCTGCGTATTTTTTTGGATATAATCAGCAATCTTATATTGGCTAGGTGACATCGATTTAGTATTCCAATTAAAAGTAAGCAAATGAAATCTCCTCACTAGTTGATTTTGACATTAGCATAGCAGATTCGAAGTTTCTTCAATAGAGAAATGATAATTTTTTTACATAATGTTATAAAAAGTTAATAAATTTACAATGGTTTTACGTTCCTACCATATTTTATTAAAGTACGTGTTTTACGATAAGAGCAACCAATTAAAGGAGGAACGATGAATGAGTCAATTAAAAGATAGGTATGTATTAACTCAGTCCCAAAAAATGATGGTATTTATTCTATCTATGTCCTTATACGGGCTATCTAATATGATTACAGAATTAATTCCGTCCGTAAATCTTGGCCCAGTTGAGTTTTCCATTGAGTATTTCGCTTTTATTCCTTTGACATTATGTATGTTATTCCACCCGTTATATGCGGCAATCGGTGCTTCACTAGGAGAGATAGTTTTTGGTGAAATTATGCTAGGTCAGTTTGGCGGATTCGGGGAATTAGAGAAATTTATTGTTTTCTCACTCGCTATGTTTATCGCTGGTTCTCTTGTTAATAATCCTAAAAATAAAAGACAAGTTGGTATTGCGGCAATTACTGGGGTTATTATCCATCAGGCAATAAACGGTATGATTGACATTGGCAAGGTTTGGATTGGAGTGGAAGAGTTAGAGGCTGTTCCTGGATTAGCAGAGAGTGTGGTCGTTATTGAAGGCTTTTCCTTCTTAAATGATGTTTTGTTTTCTGGAATATTCTTTGCGCTTTTGCCAACTGTATATTTGGTGCCGCGTTTATATGGAAAAATTGAGCCGTTGCTAGGAATGAAGCCAAGAGATAACAAGATGAAATATTCAATTAGCGATGTAGTATCTCCAAAATTATTTATCATCGGTATTCTGCTTGCATGCTCTGCCTTTTTATTTGAATACTTATCTGAGGCTGGTTTTAATGTCGAGTGGGAAGCAGATTTTGTTGAAGCGATTGGAGATTGGTTTATTTGGGTAAGTATTGGTGCTGCTGCAATTGTTGCTGTGATCTCAGTAGTTATCATGCGGAAGATGAAAAAGAAAAACAGTTCTAATGAGAGGATTTCTTTATGACGGTACAAATCGAACTAGATCAAGTTACCTTTCGATATCCAGGAGAGGATCAACCAGTTTTAAATGATATCTCTTTGACTATTAATAAAGGCGATTTTATGGCCATTATAGGCAGTAATGGCAGTGGGAAGTCTACACTATGTAAATTGCTAAACGGACTGATTCCTCATTATTATGTAGGTGACTTCTCAGGAAAGGTCGTCGTTAATGGGTTATTAACGACAGAGCATAAGGTGGCTGATCTCTCCCATCATGTTGGGTATGTGTATCAGGATTTTGAAAATCAGCTTGTTAGTCCACGTGTGTTGGAGGATGCTAGCTTTGCACCACTTAATTTTGGTTATGCTGATTATAAAGAAAGAGGAAAACGTGCGCTAGAAATAGTTGGTCTTCATGGTCATGATAATGAATTCGTTTGGCAGCTAAGCGGTGGGCAGAAGCATCAGCTTGCCTTAGCTGGTGCACTGTCTCTTGATCCTGAAATCTTGATCATTGATGAGCCTATTGCACAGCTTGATCCTGTCCATGCAGAAGAAATATATAAAATTTTAAAAAAGCTCAATCAAGATTTTGGAAAAACAATTATTGTCATTGAGCATCACACGGAATTTATCGCTAATTACTGTAGTCAAGTCGTATTAATGAATAAAGGTCAAGTTGTTTGGAAAAGGCAGACAAAGGATGCCTTAACAGCGGTAGAGGAGCTTATGATGAGCCAAATATATCCACCGCAGGTTACACAAGCAGCGTACCAATTACAACCTTTTAAAAAGTTAAATTGCCGGTGACGTTAGAAGAAGCGGAAGAGGTTTTTAAGTCGCCTGTAAATAATCATCAAGAAGAGCTCCCTAGTGAACATACCCGTGTTCAGGATAAGGAAGAGAAAATCCTTGAAATAAAAAATGTCAGCTTCTCGTATAAAATAATCGACCGTTCTAAAAGAAAGATATTAAAGGGAAACAGCTTGGATATTCATCGAGGGGACTTAATCGCACTAGTAGGCAATAATGGTGCAGGAAAATCAACATTAATGCGACTGCTTACTGGACTTGTTAAACCAGAACAAGGGGATGTAATGGTACATGGGATGAATACTCGCCACTTTTCACCTGAGAAGTTGGCTGATATTGTCACGTATATTTACCAAAACCCTGAAGAGATGTTTATTGAAGATTGTGTTCGAAAAGATGTGGAGTTCTTTTTAAAAGCACGGAAAATTCCTGGGTATGAGAAGACAGTAGATAAAGTTCTGGAGCAGTTTGAACTGACAGAATTACAAGACAAGGACAGTCGTTTAATGAGCGGCGGCCAACAAAGAAGAGCCTCATTGGCTATAGGAGTTGCAATGAATCCGTCTGTTATTTTGTTAGATGAACCGACAGCGAACCTTGATATTGCAACACGCAAGCATATCACGAAACTAATCGACTCGTTAAAAGAACAAGTAGGTGCGGTTATTATTGCTACGCATGATATGCAGCTTGTTGCAGAGTGGGCGAATAGAATCATCGTCTTACATGAAGGTGAGGTTATTCATGATGGAAACCGTGAAACGGTATTCAGCAATGTTGAGTTACTAGAGAAAGCAGGGCTTAAGTCTCCGCAAATATTAGAGTTAAGCAGAAGGCTGAATATGTCACCACTAGCATATACCGTCGATGATTTTGTTCAATCGATTAAGAGGAGGGAGGAAAGAGAAAGTGGAGTATACTCGGAAACTGTCTGAAAAACTATCAGTAGAACAGGTAAAGATTGAACTATTAAATACAGCATATGGAAATAGTGAAACATTTTTAGCCAAGTTAGATCCTCGAACTCTATTTATCTGGTATTTATTCTTCGGAGTTGCTCCTTGGTTTATTCATAATCAAACTATCTTAGTAGGTTTGTTTGTTTTTATGATTGTGACAACGTTTATGTCAAGAGTATCACTATTAATTATCATCATCCTCTGCTTAGGATTGTTGGGGCAAGGAGGATATCTATTGATTGCCTCTTGGTTTTTTGGAGGGAATTTACAGGCGATTCTGCCGCTTATGATTCTTACCTTAAAGCTTTCGATTATTTCTTTAGCAAGTATTACAGTGTTCTGCTCCATGGATCCTGAAAAATTAAGCAATGGTCTTCTTAAGATAGGGGTGCCGGGGCAAGTATCTTTTAGCATCGCTTACGGATACCGCATGCTTCCTAGCTTATTAGAAGAGTATCACCATGTATTTCTGTCTTTTCGATTACGTGGAAAGGCTCCAAAGAAGAACGGTATTTTGTACTGGCGCTCGATTATTTATTTTTCGAAAATTGCCGTATTATCCTTTTATCCGTTGCTTTTAAGCACAGCGAAAAGAGCGAGAACAACAGTGGAAGCGTTAGAAACAAAGGGAAGTTTTTATGCGTTTAGCCGACCTGAGGTGAAGAAAATCAAGCTTGCACATCTGTCTCTTCAATCTCGTGATTACCTTTTTCTAGCTATTTCTATATTGTATGTCGTGGTCTTGTTTACTTTTGCTAAATTATATTAATAAACTATAGGGAGTTAAAATAATGAGAATAGATTTTCATAGTCATGTAAAATTTTCGAAAAAATCGAATTTTATGCCTGAATATTTCAAAGAGATGATGAAAGAGGCAAAGGCAAGTGGCTTAACAGCGCTGGCATTGACTGAGCATTTTAATACAAAACGTTTTACTGATATTTATGATTATCTTGAACAGCATTACACATATAAAAATGGATATTATGATATAGAAGGATTTAAGCTTTTTCCTGGTATTGAAGTAGATGTGAAAGAGATTGGTCATATTCTGCTTATAGGAAGCAGAGAAGATGTTTTATCTATTAGAAAACTACTAGATAACAACACAAAGGCAGACAATTTTATCCCTTTTGATATGCTAATGGATATAGCGGAACAGTATCATGTATTAAAGATTGGAGCACACCCGTTTAGAGAAAGCACGCCGCTCTATCATCTTAAAGTAGAACAGCTCCGCCGCTTAGATGCCTTTGATCTAAACGGAAAAGATTTATATGCTCAAGGACTAGACCCATATCGTGAAAAATTAACCGCGTTTGCAGAGAAGGTTGGTCTTTCGATTGTTGGCGGAAGCGATACACATCAATTTTTACAATATGGCAGTGTATATAATGATTTTGAGCAGGAATGCAATAATGTTGCTGATTTAAAGGCTTGTATTGCTTCTGGAAACTATCAAGTAAATACTTCACAAGATTTACAGTTAAAAGTAAAATCAGCAACTCTTGTAAAAGATTTATTGAAAAAATTGTTAAAAGCAGATGTTCAATATACACCAAAAGAGAAGAAGAACAGCGAAAAAGAAGCAGTTACTTTAGAAATGGACTAGAGAAGGTTCGGATTTTTGTAAATGAGTGGGAGTTTTTAGGAAACATATTTTCAAGCTCCCACTTTTTTCAACAGACAACATAAATGTTCTATGAAAATGGCTGATCTTCTATTTTAATGGATTGTGCTGGGCAGCTATCTTGCGCTTCCATTAAATCATCATACATTTCTTCTTCTACTGTTGCGGTACCCGTATTATTATCAAGGGTAACTTCAGCTAGGCCGTCTTCATCAAAATCAAAGATTTCTGGAGCGATTGCCCCACATGCTGCGCAAGCAATACAAGTATCTTTTTCAACGATTGTAAATTTCCCCATTATCTATTCTCCTTTCAAACTGATTTTTCTATAATTATAGTAACTCTAAAACCGACAATTTTTTTCGGAAAATTGTGGCTATTTTTTAACATGTTTTGGAATAGTTTCTAGGATCTTTTGAAACTTCATTTTAGAACATAGATGGAGCCAAAAATGAATTAAACGATTTATCACAAAAATGCTGACATTATCAAGCAATTCGCTTACGTTTTTAATTTAGGTATACTATAATTATTTACAACCATGATGGGGAGGCTATTCTTTTTATTATGAAACTAGAATGGTTGACGATATTAGCATAAAAGTACGCATGAAATACATATGAATATAAGTATTCACGTATGAAGAGTAAGTGTTTTTTCACTGAATAGAAAGTCTATTTTTAAAATATAGAAATTATTGAATCTCTGAATCTTAAAAATGACTTGAAGGTATGGTTTTTTCATATTGGGGATTTTTGAAGAAAAGGGGAAGGAAATTGGGTGCTTTTAATATAGGGGTGTCCATGTACGAACTATATTAGATATGTGTCACCACTCGACATGATCTAACATAAAAATTAACTAAATTTTCAGAATGGGAGTGAGATCATGAAGAGATTTCATTGGATCAAGTGGCGTACTTTCCTTATTAGATTCATCATTTTAGCCGCTTTAGGCATATTATTATGGGCGGGAGGTCCAAAAGCCTGGAATGTCGCACTAAGCATTCTCAATGTTTTGCTGCAATTACTTTTTGCTGTAGTGTTTATTATTATTCAATTTGTAGCACTCTTTTGGTTTTTGGCTCGAGGACGAACGTATTGGATTTTACCGGGAGAGACTGGTTCTTCCTGGGATGATTATCGGGGCAATCCTGAAATCGTTGAGAATGCAAAACGGATCGTGACGCTTTTAAAGGGTGTGAAGGAATTTAAGCAAATGGGTGGCGAAGCGATTCGTGGATTGCTGCTTTGTGGACCTCCAGGAACGGGTAAGTCTTATCTTGCACAAGTTATTGCCAATGAAGCTCAAGTCCCATTTGCATATGCTTCAGCTCCAAGTTTTCAAAATATGTTTTTTGGTGTCGGAAACTTAAAAGTGATGGGACTATATAAAAAAGCTAGAAAGTTAGCAAAAGTGTATGGTGCGTGCATCATTTTTATCGATGAAGTCGACGCCATTGGAATGTCGCGTCAGTCGGGCGGCGGTGCAGCTGGTGGAATGTTCGGCATGGGCGGCGGCACAGGTCTACTAAATGAGCTCCTTTTACAAATGGACCCGCCGAATATCGATAACTCAAGGATTGCAAAATTGCTCCGTTTAGTTGGGCTGCGCCGTAAAAAGGCAGATCGACCAGCGGTATTGACCATTGCAGCAACCAATCTGCCTGATGTCCTAGACCAAGCATTGCTTCGGCCAGGTCGTTTCGATCGGAAACTTTGGGTCGATACACCAGATTATGATGGAAGGGTAGATGTCTTCCAATATTATCTTAAAAAGGTGAAGCGAG
The DNA here is from genome assembly GCF_052663115.1 of Niallia yueguangensis. NCBI lineage: Bacteria > Bacillati > Bacillota > Bacilli > Caryophanales > Bacillaceae > Niallia > Niallia yueguangensis. Next base: position 5,908 of record NZ_JBQTCX010000012.1, on the reverse strand, counting down.
ATGCTACCCTTACTGCGGATCGAGTAGCTTTAGACACGATTGGCTATAGTCCAGCACAGATCAAACATATCGTTAATGAGTCGATCGTAATAGCTCATCAACGAGGTGCCCAAGACGCCAGCTATGAGGACTTCCGTAATGCTATGGAGACGTATGAGTGGGGGCTTAAACAACCTCTCCGTTCCATGAGTGAGGATGAGAAAAGAAATGTCGCTTACCATGAAGCTGGCCATGCGGTAGCCCAATACTTGCTAAAGCCTCACGAACGAGTGTGGAAGGTGACGATTATCCGAAGAGGCGGTGCGCTCGGGCTTGCAGCAACAAAACCGACGAAAGAGCGCTATAACCGCAGTGACAGTGAAATGTTAGCAGAGATTCAAGTTTGTTTAGCAGCACGTGCCGCTGAAGAGGAATTCCTAGGGAAGAAATTAAACGGTGTCACTTCCGATCTACAACAAGCTACACAATTAGCTGGAGCTTATATTGGTATGGTTGGGATGGGTGATGAGCTGTTCAGTTGGCTAACAACAGGATCTCATACCGATGCCTTAAAGCAATTGCGACCAAAGATTAATAAGTTATTAGATGACCAAATGAATCAAGTCAAAAAGTTAATAAAAGAACAGTCAAACTTTGTTCACGAAATTGCCGAAGAATTACTGAAGCGCGGCGATCTTACGGGAGAGGAAATTGAGCAAATTTATATTCAGTTAAACGGTCATGCTAGACAAGAAGTACCAGAGATAAAAGTACATGTCGTATTTGATGCAATCGATCAAGTAGCGGCAAACTCATCTGAACGTGTTGAATAAGAGGTTGTCCGATAAGTTGGTATGATCAACTTATCGTGGCCTCTTTTTACATACTAAAAATGTGCTTTTAAACTCCATACATCCTTAATCGGTTATGAATTATTATTGCAAAAATGTTTTCAACATAATAATTGCAGGGATTCTCATAAATTGTCAGCTGACAAAACTAAAGTATCTTTTCGCTTTTTGCGGATAAACACCGTCTGTGTGATGCCATTTCCAAAATAAATTATTTGCCTTTTTACCTATTACGCCATGTAAAATCATTCCTGGTATGACTAAATCAAGGGGCAAACCTTTTATGTTATAAATGCGTTTAGAATGTATATCTGTTAATACAATGGTGTCGCTAAAGATTCTAGTTACTTCAAATAAACTGTCTTTTGTATCTTTAAACTCGGAGAACTCTTCTTCTAATTTTTCTAAATCACGATTATAATCCCAATCTTTTTGGTGAATGTTCGGAAAAGTACTTAAAAAGAGGTGGTTTAGCAGTTGTTCACAAGCTTTAAGATCATTAAATGCTTCTGTATACTTGCCTATTACCTTACAGAATCCTGTATTGGCACGATGATCAAGCCATTGGCTAAATTTCTGCAATTCTGACATAAATGCTTCTGCTTCTTTTTTTTCTGGCGTAATTTTGATAGAGAGAGGAAAATAGAGGAAAATTAGTTTTTCCCAAAAGGGAGTTTTGCACTTTTTCCAAGAGGAAGGAATTTTATCTTCTAAATAATCGGTCATATAACTGGAGAATATCCGGAGAAATTCATTGCGATGGTCATCTGAAAAATGATCTTGTTTATACTCGATTAAATCATCCCCATAAAATTCAAAGAGAGCACGAAACCTCATATTAAAATGAGAACTAATTTGAATTTTCTTTAAAAATTTTTGGCGTTCTTGAGAATTTTCAATAGGATGGAGCATGATTTTTGTTTGAGGGGTACGTTCACAACAATCTTCCTTTGCTTTTCCGCTGCCGCATAAACAATAAGAAAAATCTTTCATGAAATATCAACCAACTTTCTATACAATTTTTTTAATTAGGAAAAATACTAAGTGAGAGGTAATAAGAGGGTTACTAGGAGTTAATCCGTATTATACATGTTATCTCACTAATATAAAAGAGATAAATTTAGAAAATTTTGTGAATTTTTTAGATTGAAAGAGGCGCAAAATACTAAAAAATAGTATTTTACGCCTCTTTTGTGTTTTTAATATACTTTATCTCCATTAAAGATAGAGTTTTTAACAATTACATAATCAACGTTGCGGATTGCTTCTAATTTATTTCCTCCAGCATAGGAAATAGAGGATTGAAGATCTTGCTCCATTTCTGTCAACGTATCTTGCAGGGAACCTTTGTGCTCGACAAACATTTTTTTGCCTTCTACATTTTTTCTTTCGCCTTTTTGGAATTCCGAAGCAGAACCAAAGTATTCTTTAAAAAGCTTTCCATCTGTGTCAAATGTTTCTCCTGGAGATTCTTCATGTCCAGCAAATAACGAACCAATCATAACCATAGAAGCACCAAATCGAACGGATTTAGCGATATCACCATTTGTACGAATGCCTCCATCCGCAATAATCGGCTTGCTTGCTGCTTTTGCACACCAACGTAATGCTGCTAATTGCCATCCACCAGTTCCAAATCCTGTTTTAATTTTTGTAATACATACTTTACCTGGTCCAATGCCCACTTTGGTTGCATCTGCCCCTGCATGTTCTAACTCTCTTACTGCTTCTGGCGTTCCTACATTTCCCGCAATAACAAAGGTTTCAGGCAAGTATTGTTTTATATGCTGAATCATCTTTATGACAGCATTTGAATGACCATGTGCAATATCGATTGTAATGTAATCAGGAATAAGATTTTCTTCTGCTAATTGTTGAATGAAACCATACTCTTCTTCTTTCACACCAACACTAATAGAAGCGAGTAATCCACGCGACTGCATATCTTGAATAAAAGAAATACGCTTTTCAGGCTGAAAACGATGCATGATATAGAAGTAGCCATTTTCCGCTAAATAAATAGCGATCTTTTCGTCTATAATAGTTTGCATATTTGCAGGTACGACAGGCAGTTTAAATGTATGTCTACCTAATGTTACAGTTGTATCACATTCAGAACGGCTATTCACAATACATTTTGCAGGAATTAATTGAATATCTTCATAATCAAACACATTTTCCATGGTTTACACTCCCTAAACACGAATATTTTAAACTGTTTATATAAAATTGTTCGTCCATTTGGTAATGTACATTATTTTTATTAATATGTCAAAGTATTTTGTAATTTATGTATAAAAAAGTGATCTTAATATTATTTACCCTTATAATTGCGAATGAAAAGAAGGAATTTTATACTAGAAACGATAGGATACGGAATGGGGGGGTAGAAGTGAAAACAATAGTAGAAAAACTAAATTTGCAAAAATATGAAAAAGCAGCGGTCCTCAATTTACCAGAAGGTGCAGATTATTTAGATACGTTAGCGAATTATGAGGTTGAGTTAAACAGTAACGAGCAGTATGATCTTATTTTTGCTTTTGTACTAGAGATGGATGCTTTAAAAGAGCTTGTAAACAAGGTTATTGAAAAAAACTATCTAAATAAAAATGGCTATTTATTCGCAGCGTATCCAAAAAAGGGGAATAAAGTATATCCAACGTTTATTCATCGTGATGAATTATTAGTTGGTCTAGGTGCAGATGAAGATGGGTATGTTGGGACAAGCAACATAAAATTTGCGCGAATGGTAGGACTGGATGAAGTTTTTACGGTTGTCGGTTTGAAAGAAGATAGCAAAAATCGACATAAAAAGTCAACAACACCAAGTCAATGTGTAGATGATTATATAGAGTTAATACCGCATATAGAAAAAGATTTGCAAGATATTCCCGAGCTGCTGACATTGTATCAATCCCTTACACCAGGTTACCGTAAAGATTGGGCTCGTTATGTGTACAGCGCTAAACAAGAGGCGACAAAAGAAAAACGGCGCGAGGAAATGAAGATGATATTAGGGAAAGGATATAAAAGTCGGGATCTTTATCGTAGAGATAATAAATAAATGTTTGTTAAAACGAATGCATTCCGATAAAAAAAAAACGTGTCATATTGGAATGAAGTGACACGTTTTTTAATAATACTCAGCTACTCTTCAGCCAATTCCGAAGAAACTAAATCGGCAACAAGGATATAGCGCCTTGGTGCATCTCCGATAAAGTTAAACGGATAGCAGGTTGAAACGGTCAGCGTCGCTTTTGGTTTTGGCACGATGACTGTTCGATCATCCTTATCGACAATCCGTACTTTTTTCACTTTATACGTAAATTCACCAGCAGAGGTTTTTACCGTTAAAAGGTCTCCCTTGCCAACTTCTCCAAGTTTTCGAAAGACGGTATCTCGGTGGCCTGAAAGCACAGAATTGTCTTTTTCCCCTGGTAAAACACTTCCTGCAAAATGGCCGACGCCTTTTTCCAGCTCCTCTTCATCTGTTCCATGAAAAATAGGGAGGTTAGCATTAAGCTTTGGAATAATCAGCTCCCCGACGTTTTCTCCTTTTTTAGGGCTTTCAGGATAAAGGGAAGCTTGTTCTTTTTCTTCTTTCTGTTTTTTCTCCACCTTTTCATTCGGTTGTTTTTTGTCAGCATCAGCGTGTACTTGCCCTGTTTTAAAAAGGAAGTAGCCCTTTAAAAAAGTATAAGCATTTGTGCCGCTAAACCAAATTCCAAACAAAATGATTGCTGCAGATAGAGAAAGAAGCAGAAAACGTCTTCTTTTTTTGCTTCTAATCTTCTTTTTATTTGCTCTCATTTTTACATTCCTTTAATCAGAATACGGCGAAATAGAACGATGCCAATGAAAACAAATGCTAATCCAACTAAAGTGTTTTGCAGGTAATCGGAAGCTGTATTTGGAAGTTTGCCTCCTTTGACTGTTTTAACAACAAGTGTTTTCGCCTTTGCAGGAGTATGTGATACTACTTTCTCCACTTCCTTTATGTCATTTCCTGTTTCTTTTATGAGTTCGGATTTAAACATATCGGCAGTCAACAAAACATCAGCAAGGAAATCTCCTTGGTTGTTGTATATTTCAATTAATAAGTCAGCGCCTTTTGTAGTGGTCATGGTCATTAACGAATCAAAAGATACTGGCTTTTTCTCCCCATCTTGTACAAGATAGTATTTTGTATTTACTTGTAAAAGATGAAGCATGCTGTTTGATATGCCTAGAAGTTCGGCAATTTGTTCAGCGGATAGGTCATTAGCAGAATCAAAGTTTTCAAAGGCCATCATTCGATCGCCAAGTGCTGTCAACTTCTCTATGAAAGCTGGATCTTCTCCAACAAGCTTTTCAAAATGTGCAGATAGTTCCTCTTTCTCTTCTTTTGATAATTGGACTGCATTTAATAGATTTGACATCTCCTCGTCGATGTCACCACCGCCATTTTGATAATAATCCACGGTATACTCAAGGTCTTCGATGAATTGATAGTTTTCTATCGAATCACTTTGTTCTTGTAAAAACTTCTCTAACTCATCTTTGGACTTGTAGCCATACGTATCTAAAAGTTTTTGCAGATTGTTATCATCAATCGGAGTACCTTCTGAGCCGTTTAAGTAAAAGTCGACATAATCAGATAGTTCTTCGCTAAAAAGGATGGATGTACCTTCTAATACATCTTCTCCCTCTTCTAAATCCCCGTTTTCAACAAGAAGAGCATTTAACTTTTCCCGGTCTAATCCGAACTACTCGAGGACAGGTTGAATAGATTCTTCCGTAATAGGGGTGCCTAGGTCATCAGTAGATTCAAACTCTTCTAAATTCCAATCTTTGCTTTTTAAATAATCTATGTAATCTTGTTTATCCCAGCCAATATCTTGTAAAAATAGTTCTAAATCTTTGTCATCAGATTCGATTGCAAAAGTTGCAGCAGGTGAAAAACTTAATCCAATCATAACAGCAGATAATAGACATAATATGCGCTTCATGGTTTCCTCCTAGATTTTAAATAGATTTGTTCAAGATTATTATAATTGTAAAAAATGGATTTAGAAACAATAAAGTGTTTCTACAAAACT